>JANXXI010000221.1 GCA_025350695.1 Acidobacteriota bacterium | reverse complement strand
GTTTTGTCGCCTCAGCCATTATTTCTTCTTCCTTTCCTGAAGAATCGTCAAGGCCCGCGCACGATCCTTTTTCAATTCCCGCAATTTCTTCAGGCCCTCGGATTGTCCAAGGGTCATCCGGAACTTTAAGCCGTGCATCTGCTCGTCCCACTCATTGAGTGACTTTTCCAGATCCACCACGTCCATCTCGCGAAGTTTTTCCGCTGTCATGACCAATTCCTCTTACGCGACCTGTTCACGTGTAATCAGCTTGCACTTTAGGGGCAGCTTTTGTTCGGCCAGACGCATTGCCTCGGCCGCGATCTCAAGCGAAACGCCTTCCATCTCAAACAATATCTTACCGGGACGAACTACACAGACCCACTCTTCCGGTGCGCCCTTGCCCTTACCCATACGGGTTTCGGCCGGCTTCTTGGTGATCGGCTTATCCGGGAATAACCGGATCCACACTTTACCACCACGCTTAATATGACGGGTCATCGCAATACGAGCGGCTTCGATCTGACGGGAAGTGACCCAACCACGCCCCAGCGCCTTCAAACCGAAGTCCCCGAAAGAGAGCGTCGAACCGCGCCAAGCTTTGCCTTTCATGCGACCGCGCTGCTGCTTACGGAATTTGACTTTCTTTGGCATCAACATAGCGTGCTAATCTCCTTTGGCGTACACACCCAAACTCAAACCTCGTTAAAGGTCTAGCTCTGGGGCGTTTCGCCTCCTTCGTTCTTAATCACTTCGGCCTTTACTTCTGGCTTAACTTCTGTCTTTACTTCGGCTTCCGCAGACTTAGGAGCCTCGGGAGTCCACGTCGGCTGCGGCTGCGCAACCGGCGGCATTACGGTTATTACAGGTGCGGCGGCTACCGCAGGCACGATCGGCGCGGCAGTTACTTTTGGCTGATCGGAGGCTGCGACCGGAGCATGCTCCGTGGGACGAGGGCCACGGCGATCTCCGCCACCAGCTCCACGATCCCCACCTCTGTCTCCGCCTCTATCTCCACCACGATCCCGTCCATCACCACGCGGTTCGCGGCGAGGTTGCCGGCGCGGCTCAGGATCACCCGTGCGGCGCGGGCCATCGGGCAGTACTTCACCCTTGTAAACCCAGGTCTTAATTCCAATTACACCGTACGTCGTATAGGCTTGAGCAAAACCGTAATCGATGTCCGCGCGCAGGGTGTGCAGCGGCAGTTGGCCGTGCAGATACCATTCGCTGCGGGCGATTTCCGCGCCATTGAGGCGTCCCGAAACCCGAACTTTGATTCCCTTGCAACCGAAACGCTGTGCGGAATCGACCGACTTGCGCATGGCGCGGCGGAAGGCCACGCGCTTTTCCAGCTGCAGTGCGATGGATTCGGCCACCAGCTGAGCGTCAAGCTCCGGCTTGTGAACTTCTTGAATATCGATGAAAACTTCGCGACCGGTCTTCTTGTTGAGATCGCTCTTCAATTTTTCGATTTCCGCGCCCTTACGTCCGATGATGATGCCAGGACGTGAAGTGCGAATGGTGATCCGCAGCTTGTTGCCTGGACGATCCACTTCAATCGAACTCACCCCGGCTGACTTCAGCCGTCCGTGCAAAGCCCGCTTCAAATCGAGATCTTCTTCGAGTAACCTTGCGTAATCGAGGCCCTTGGCGAACCAACGGGAACGCCATGTCTTTGTGACGCCTAACCGGAAACCGTAGGGATGTACTTTTTGACCCATGCTATTCTGCCCTTTAAGCCTTGACTAAACCTTCTCGGTCACCGAGACGCTAATATGTGAAATTCGCCGCTGGTAACGATAGGCGCGACCCATTGGAGCCGGCCGGATCCGCTTCATGCGCGGCCCTTCATTCACGTACGCCTCCGACACGTAGAGTTTGTCCACATCCACGTGCTCGGATTTGTTTCCGGCGTTGGCGATCGCGCTGCGCAACACCTTTTCAACGGTCGGCGCAATTTTCTTGTTGATGCTTTGGAGAATCGTGATCGCCTCGCCAGCCTTGCGGCCGCGGATCAAATCGATTACCAAACGAATTTTCTGCGCTGACATCCGGATATATCTTGCTTCGGCTCTTGCTACCATGACATACTCCTTGCAAAACCCTCTTATTAGGAGGGCTTACCGCCCTTTTCAGCCACCTTCGCCGCATGACCCTTAAAGGTGCGCGTGGGAGCAAACTCGCCCAACTTGTGACCCACCATGTTTTCGGTCACATAGACAGGGATAAACTTCTTGCCGTTGTGCACCGCGATTGTGTGGCCCACAAACCGCGGCGTGATCGTTGAACGGCGCGACCAAGTTTTCACGACTTTCTTCGCATCGCTCGCGATTAAGACTTCAATCTTCGCGGCGATATGAGTGTCGGTGAAAGGTCCTTTTTTTAGTGAACGGCCCATATGGTTTCGTTATCCTTCCCGTTACCCATGCTTCTTGGCGTTGCGGCGTTGCACGATGTGCTTATCCGTACGCTTGTTGTTGCGCGTCTTGAATCCACGTGTCGGTTGACCCCAAGGCGTAACCGGATGACGTCCACCCGAGGTACGGCCTTCACCACCACCATGCGGGTGATCGACAGGATTCATCGTTACGCCACGATTGTGCGGGCGCATTCCAAGCCAGCGTGAACGGCCAGCCTTCCCACTCTTTACGTTTTCGTGTTCGGCATTACCAACCGTGCCGATCGTCGCATAGCATTCCGACGAGACCCGGCGTGTTTCGCCTGAAGGCAGCTTAATGAAGGCAAAGCCCCCTTCGCGCGATACCAGCTGTGCGGAGCCGCCAGCGGTGCGAACCATCTGGCCGCCCTTGCCTGGCCTCAATTCAATGTTGTGAACGACTGTGCCAGGAGGAATGTTCTTGAGCGGCAGCGCATTGCCCGTCAGGATATCAGCCGTGGGTCCGGACAGAATGTCCTGGCCAACCGCGATTCCTTCGGGAGCAAGAATATAGCGCTTTTCCCCATCGACGTAGTTAAGCAGAGCGATGCGGCAAGTGCGGTTGGGATCGTATTCGATCGCCGCAACCTTTGCCGGCACTCCCGCTTTATCGCGCTTGAAGTCGATAATTCGGTAAGACTTTTTGTGACCGCCGCCGATAAAACGCGAAGTGGTGCGGCCAGTATTGTTCCTGCCGCCGGTCCGCGCCTTACCCTCAACCAGCGACTTTTCGGGAGTCTGCTTAGTGATGTTTTCGCGCGTCACAACCGTCATATAACGACGGCTCGGAGTAAATGGACGATAAGTTTTTACTGGCATATTAGAGCTCCGCGAACTCCGGCATTTTCTGCCCAGGCTTCAAAGTAACGTATGCTTTCTTCCAGTCCGAGCGGTATCCGGAGAACCGGCCCCGTCTGCGCAACTTACCTTCGTTGTTCAACGTGCGAACAACGTTCACCTTCACCTTGAACATCTTCTCCACGGCTTTCTTGATCTGAATCTTATTAGCCGCGGGAGTTACTTCAAAGCAAAGCGTTGCTTCGGACTCTTTCTTCGTAATCGCCTTTTCGGTAACAACCGGGCGAACCAGAACATTCAATATTGAGGTAGTGCTGCTCATCCCAATCCCTCCGACAAACGCTTCGCCGCCGACTCGCTAACGAGCACGCGCGAGGCCCACAACAGATGATAAGGATTGACGTCCTTGCTTTCGAGCAACTGGACTCCCTCAAGGTTTCGCGAACCGAGCGTAATGTTCTTCCCTGCTTGCAAATCAACCAGCAGAACCGTTTTCTTCACGTCCAGCTTATCGAGAGCCGCCCGCGTTGTCTTCGTCTTGTGGTCGGAAACCGAGAATTCTTTGACCACCGCCAGTTCACCGTCGCGCAACTTCGCCGACAGCGCCGAGCGCATGGCGCCAAGCATCATTTTCTTGGGCAATGAGTAAGAATAGTCCCGGGGTTGGGGTCCGTGCGTCGTGCCACCGTGGCGCCACAGCGGGCTGCGAATCGAACCCATACGGGCGCGACCGGTTCCCTTTTGCTTCCACAACTTCTTACCGGAGCCGGCTACTTCGTGACGGGTTTTGGTTTTAGCCGTTCCCCGCCGCTTGTTCGCCATGTAATTCTTGACTGCTTCGTACAGGAGATCTTCGTTCACTGGCGCACTGAATACCACGTCGCTCAGTTCCATTTCTCCGACTTTCGTATTGTTTAGATCAACGACATCAACTTTGGGCATCGTAATTTCCTTTCGCTGGGGCGGCTTTAGGGGCGGCCTAGCGCTTGGCCCTCCGAAGCACAACATAGCTGCCATTTGGGCCAGGTAGTGCGCCCTTCACCATGATCACGTTATCTTCGGCGTCCACTTCGACGATTTCAAGATTGCGGACCGTAACTTGATCCACGCCCATGTGGCCGGTCATTTTCATACCTGGGAACACACGCGATGGGAAACTCGATGCGCCGATCGAACCAGGAGCACGGTTGAACATTGAACCGTGGCCTTCCGGTCCACCAGCAAAGTTGTGGCGCTTCATGACACCGGCGAACCCTTTACCCTTGCTGATACCGATTACATCTACTTTGTCTTTCGGCTTGAAGGAGTCGGCCAGAACGCGATCACCTAACTTAAGGTCGGAGTCGCCCGAACGAAGACGCAGTTCCCGGAAGAACTTCACTCCTTCCGCGCTTGCCTTCTTCAGATGGCCGCCGATGGGTTTGTTGATGCGTGAAGGCTTGACGTATTCCATCAAACCCAATTGGACGGCATCGTAACCATCGGTATTCGGGGTCTTGCGTTGGGTCACAACACATGGTCCGGCTTTCACTAACGTGACAGGAACAACCTGTCCGTCAGCGCGGAACACTTGGGTCATGCCGATTTTCTTGCCTAGAATTCCTGGGCTCATGTTTCCTCAATTACTCACGTAACGGCGGGCTCGCCTATTTCAAACTACGCCCTGTTGACTCGTGCGGTACTTGACTTGCCTTTGCGTCTCATTTCTAAGCCGCTCAGCTCAGTCGCCCCCTGTGTTAAAGGAACGGCGCTCGCTAGTCCCGCATCCAACCGTTAAAAATCTACCCTACTTCTTACCACCGCCAAAGGCTTTGATTTCAACATCGACTCCAGCCGGCAGGTCGAGCTTCATCAGCGCGTCTACCGTATCCTGAGTCGGCGCCAGAATATCAAGCAACCGTTTGTGCGTGCGGATTTCAAACTGCTCACGAGATTTCTTATCCACGTGTGGCGAACGCAACACGCAATATTTGTTCTTTATCGTAGGCAGTGGAATGGGCCCGGCTACCTGGGCCCCACTCCGTTTGGCTGTTTCGACGATATCCTGCGTGGACTGATCCAGAATGCGGTGATCGTACGCTTTTAGCCGAATGCGAATACTTTCTCTAAGAGACATTTTTTATACTCTAGCCTTACTTCTTTGCTACAGGATCCGCAGCGATGATTTCCGACACAGTGCCCGCGCCAACCGTCCTGCCGCCTTCACGAATTGCGAAGCGCAAGCCCTTGTCCATTGCCACAGGGGTGATCAGCTCAATGGTCATCTGCACGTTATCACCAGGCATCACCATTTCCGTA
>JANXXI010000150.1 GCA_025350695.1 Acidobacteriota bacterium | reverse complement strand
TTGTGCAGATAACCGGTCCGAATCAAGTCTAGCGAAAACGAATCCATGCCGGCCAGACCCGTCGCCGAGGCCGTAACATCCGGGGGCAGTTCCGTGGAATAGTCACTGGCCTTCAGTCCGTTGATTGTGATAGGTTTTATGACATGACGATCTTGGAACTATTGACTTCGTGCGTATTGCCTTCAAAAAGCCCAACGCTTTCTTTTGATTTACAGGCTTTGAGGTTATCCTATTCTAACGCAAAATGGATAGCGAACACCCTTCCGTATGAGCTAATTGCTAGTTCGAGCGACTTGGCTGACGCCGGTCTCGATTTGAAATGGGAGAAAGAACCCTTTGAACTCCCGCTTCCACTTCTGAGCCATCAAGAGCACATGATTAACGTCTTCGTAGAAATGAAAAGACTAAGACGCAACATGGCAGGCAAGCGCGACGATCAAGAGTGCCCTCGCATTCTGCACTACGAGGCGAGCAACAAGCGCCTCGTTGTGCAGAGGGCCCATTACTCGCAGCAAGTCGCAACCAATTTGTCTTTGGATTATGAACTTAAGGAACCATTGAGAGGTGAGCTTGGCGACTCAATCCGGAAAATTGATGCTACGTATGCGCTACTTGAGGGTAAACTTGTCAAGAAGCCCGTAGCCGAGGGAGAGTTACGTCCTCTCAAAGAATCGTTTCTCGCGAATACTTTGGGCGTCTGTTGCCTGATTCTTTGCAAGGACAAAAAAACTTTGTGGAGGGCGCGGAGCGAAAAGAACGCCATCTATCAAAATCAACCTCACGTTCCAGTTAGCTTTGCACAGGAGATTCAAAGCGGTGCCGCAGCGCTACCACGTACGCTCGAAGAGTTAGTTTTACAGGACTTGCCAACGGAGTTTCTGCAGGAAACTGGGCTGGAGTACGGAACCTTTATCAGCAAGGCTCGCCCAATAGCACTGTGTAGGGACATATATCGAGCTGGAAAGCCACAACTATTTCTGTTCCTTGATGCGCGGTGTGACTCAGCCTCTTTCATCGCGGCCCAGCAAAAAGTACCATGTGCGGACGAATATCTTAAGAAAAAGGCAGTAAGCATAGATCCGACTGATGCTCCGGACAACATGTCAGCCGAGTTAGCAGCAAGCCTTTATTTCTTGCGGCAGGAGCTTGCACTGTGATCTGATCCCGGAAGGTCCAAATTGTCCACTGATTCGCCCACTATATCATTTTCCCGAGTTTAGGTTGTATTCCAGAAATATAGGAGTTTTATTGATATGCATGAGCTCCCTCAACACATTCCTGATGTCGAAGTCCTCCTTTCGTTAGAACCCGAAGAATTGGCTGCAAAGTTGCTATTCCTGGTGCGACAGCGTTTCCTTAATGGGAATTTTTCCCCTTCGGATCTCTTGCGTGAACTGTGGGACCGGAATAGATTTCCAGGACAAGAGCTTCCATACCCTAGGAATCGGGAAGCGGAAATTCAAATGGCATTCGCGGAGGTTTGGGCGTGGCTCACAGCACAAGGCCTTGTGCTTCCAGCAGTTTGGACCAATGGAGGGGACGGACGAATTCTGAGTCGTCGTGCCCGAAATTTCGAAAACGAATCCGATTTCGCTGAGTACCGTATTGCCCGAATGCTTCCGAAGGGGGCTTTGCACCCTAGAATTGCCGGTACTGTTTGGATGGCTTTCATGCGGAGCGAGTTTGATGTCGCTGTACTCCAGGCGATGAAAATGGTCGAGGTTGCTGTGCGAGAAGCGGCCAATTTGCCCAACGATCAAATTGGGATCAAGCTTATGCGTAGTGCTTTCGCAACTGACGGTGGCCCTCTTTCAAACCCTAATTCAGAGAAGGCTGAACAGGAAGCCCTTGCAAACTTATTCGCAGGCGCGATCGGTTCATATAAGAATCCGCATTCCCACCGTGATGTTCAATTGAAAGATCCAGCCGAGGCCGTTGAGATAATCATGCTGGCGAACCACCTTCTTCGCATTGTCGATACTCGTAAGCGCGCAAAACATGTAGCAATGCCTAGCGATACTACATGATTCCATGGATGCCTCGGCATCAATTGGTAAAGGCCGCGTTCAAAATAATCTGATTCGACTTATAACCCCTGAAGTTGCGAACCTTCATGTCTCACTACTTTTTGACACTTGATCTCTAAAGGGTCTCTTCAGAAATTCTCTCCACCCTGTAGTTGCAAACACAGCTAACTAAAGCTTGCGGTAGAGGATGTTGCGGTACTCCACCTTGAACGGCGGCCCAACATGCATTTGGAAGCCCAGCAATCCCTCAGGGACAAAGTTTTTCGTATCCTCGTCGATAGTCGCACTGATCAATTGGCCGTTCAGGATTTGAAGCATCACCGGTCCGCGGGCAATGATGTGGTACTGGTTCCAACCCTGTACATTCATCGCCCCGCGCAGCATTTTGTTATCCCCGATGGACGCCAGCACTTTATACTTCGGGCCTTCGGTGATCCGCGTAATATCGCCGCGGCGAGCCAGCACCACGTGGCCAGGCTTGCGGCCGCGCTCTTCGTGTAGGTTGCCCGTGTACCCGTTGCTAATGTCCATATCGGCCTGATAGCCCTTGAGCACCCACTTGCCTAGTTCGGGCATTTCTGTGCTGCGGTACTGAATGCCGCTATTCGTGCCGCTGAGCTTGAACTCCACCTTGAGCTCGAAATCCTTCACCTTACCGCCGCGCCAAATTAGAAAGCTATTCGACTTCACCATTTTCTCGGGCGTGGATTCGCCGATAATCTCATTATTCTCGGCGCGCCAGAAAGTGGTGTCGCCGTCCCAGCCAGTAAGCGTCTTACCATCGAAGAGGGAGACGAAGCCGTCGTTGTCATCCGGTTGATACACCGGGTATACGCCGCCTCCTCCGCCGGGTCGAGGCGCGGCCGGAGGTTGGGCGAGCGCCGTAGCAAGGGTCAGGAGGGCAAGGAGCCGGGTTGCATGCATAATGGAACGGATTGTATCGCGTTCCGAAGATTGGTTGCTTGCTTCAAGCTGAAAAGAAGGGTGCACATAAAATGGCATCCACTCCTTCGAACGATTGCGCTACTTCTTCTTAGGAGTCAGCGGCTGCCACAATTCGATCTTGTTGCCGTCGGGATCGTAAATCCACGCGAACTTCCCATAGTCTGCGTTCTGGCGCTTGGGATCGATCTTGACGCCTTCTTTCTGCAACCGTTCCAGCAGCGCATCCAGGTCGTCCACGATGTAGTTCACCATGAACGCGGCTTGGCCGGGGTCAAAGTACTTGGTGTTTCCCGGGAACACGGTCCAGACGGTCACATGCTCCTTCTCTGGGTTGTCCTTCTCCCGCCACGGCATCATGACGCCCCCGCCTTTATCTGCGAGTCCGAGATGCTTGCCGTACCACTCACGCGTCTGTCGTTGATCCGCGGACTTGAAGAATATTCCACCGATCCCGAGGATTCGCCCTTGCTTGCTTGGCGTTTCCGCTTCCTTCGTGCTTGCCGCATTCGCGGCGGCGCCCACCTGTTGCTGTGCGGGGCAAACCGGCAGCAGCAATACAGCCAGAGCGGACAGAGCGGACGTTGGCTTGCGCAACATGAGCAGATTGTAGCAACAATTCTTGTGTTCGCGCCGGACGCACCTAATAGACAAAAATCGCCCAGATCGCCGGAGCTTTGGCTAGGTCGATTATCTGCGCCTCAAGCTCCGGCACTTGGCTAGGAATCCGGCGTGATGTTCAGCGCCGGACCGCTTGCCCTCCTGTGGGACGATGGGTTTCCATGACCGGAACTGCCGCCCCTATGTAGCGCGGAGGAGTTGCCTTTGGATTAATCCTCGGAGAAAGTGGGTGCACGCTTTTCACGGGCGTTTCGTCAGAATGTGTGAAGAAGATCGCGTTCATGTACAACCGCTTCGCGACTTTGGCGTTCCCCGTTCTACTGGCACTGGCCGCCTTCGGGCAAGGGGCCTCACCAGGGGCCGATTCACTTAGGCCGACCGCATCATCTTCGACGCAGGCTGCGGCACTGTAATCAGCCAAGCTTGATCTCTACGTGGCGTTCGTTAGCTCGGGGTTGAGCAAGGCTGAGTTCGCACGAAGGGTCGGCATCCTTAAGACGCATGTGGATCGTCTATTTTCGTTGAGACATCGATCGCGGAAGTCCGCGACGCCGCTTGAAGCCGGGACCGCGCCGGTTATCCTTCGTTAAGCGGAGCCAAATCGAGATCGCGCCGCGAGAAAACTCTAGGTCCGCGGTCCCGGAAAAATGTTCGGTTCGAGTTCCCCAGCTTTACCCGAGGGCTTGTCAGAGCCGTAGTATATCTGCTCAAAAGGTAAGCTTCAGCGAAGCCTGCAAGATCCTCGGATCTCGCGCGCTGAGGATGCGTCCAAATGTGCTCGATGAGATGTTGGCGCCAGGTCCATTGAAGTTCGGGTGGTTTAGAACATTGAACGCCTCGGCACGCGGCTGTATCGAAAGCCGCTCCGTGATCTTCATCGTACGGCTGAACGCAACGTCCACGTTGAAGTAGCCTGGGGCGCGAAGAGCATTGTGGCCGGCATTGCCGAAGGTCCCAGTGGCGTTTTGCGCAAACAGGCCGGGATTCAGAAATTGATACAGCAGCCCGTGGCTATTTCCGGTGTAGGCAGTTGCAGAGATCACATTGGGCCGATCGTTGCCAATACCGGTCAGGGAGTTATCCCGCCCACTGGTTGGGTTCACAGGGAGCCCGCTCTGATAGCGAACCAGCGGGGCGATGTTCCAATCATTGGCCAACCGCTGCAGCCAACGGGCGCCGCTGATCTTGCTCATATAGACAAAACTGCCGTTGAACAAGTGTGGAGCGTCGTAGCTGCAGGGCCCGTATTCGGCGCCGCGGTTATTGGGATCCTGATAGAGTCCGCCACCTAATGAAGTAACCGCCCCAATTCCCATGCAGCGGGACCACGTGT
Source organism: Acidobacteriota bacterium (assembly GCA_025350695.1). Lineage (GTDB taxonomy): Bacteria > Acidobacteriota > Terriglobia > Bryobacterales > Bryobacteraceae > JANXSF01. The sequence goes on along the minus strand of JANXXI010000150.1, from coordinate 8,910 downwards.
AGTTAACCAGCAGCGTGTATTGCTTGGCGAAACGGTGTTCGATGGAACTCAGCAGGCCATTATAATTCGCATTGGCGCCATCGTCGGCAATCACCATGGAGCTGTAGTATTGGCCAACTGCGGGATTGGCGCGCGAAAAGACGCGGCGGGATTGCGTGTTGCCGGTGGTTGAACAATCGGCTGTGCCGCACTTGCCAGGAAGGTAAACCGCCGGGTTGGTTTCGTTGCCCAGCCATAGATGCGAGGTCTTGTTGCCCAGGTACGAAGAGGAGAGAATCCAGTCATTGCCGAAGCGGTGTTGAACACTAACGTTCCACTGATAGACGGTCGGCGAATGCAGATTGGGCGGCAGGTAGACCTCGGCGTTGGCAAGCGGGAAGCTGACGTTCTTTGATGGCGTGGGCAACGGGAATGGGTTTCCACCGGGAACGGTACCCCACGGATTGCTGAACTGATAGGGGCCGCTTGTGTTGGTCACCTGCGGGCCGTAGGGCGGGTTCTGCGCCACCATGCGGTAGGGAATAAAGGTCCCTGGAGAATCGAAGAGAATCGCTCCGCCGGTACGAATCGTGGTCTTGCCCGCGCCATCGGGGTTGTAGACTATTCCGGCGCGCGGCGAAAAGTTGTTCATCCGTTTGGCGGTGAAAGATTTAGAAATGCCAGGGTCGCCATAGAATAGCGAACCCGCCGGCGCTTTGGCGTAGACGGAACTGACGGTTCCCGCGTCGAAGGCGGCGCGGGAGAACGTACTGCCGCGGTTGAAGTGATCATATTCGGGCTGCAGCGGCTCCCAGCGCAGGCCGAGATTGATGACCAGCTTGGATGTGGCGTGATAGGTGTCCTGCGCGTAGAGTTGGAAAATTGTTTGCTGTAGATCGTTAAGCTGCTGGCCGCTTTGGCTAAAATTATTCATTTTGCCAAGCATGAAATCAAGCAACGGGTCGTTCGAGTACTGGCCGTTAAAATTGAAAACGGCATTATCCTGGTAGTGATTGTTTTGGCCGTTGCGAGTCCGCAGAGTGTCCACGCCGAAGGCGAGTTGATGTTTGCCGCGCAGAATATCCACGTCGTTGGCGAGTTGGAAACTGGTCACCGGAAAGCTGCCGAGCGCGCACGTTCCGCAACCGATGTTGAAGCCGCCGTTCGACACGCTTAGCTGAAGGAAGTTGGTGGTTCCCTGATACAAGTTGCTGACACCCAACTTGGCGGCGTTGATGCCATCGGGACTGGTGCCGCGGTCGTTGGTGCGCCGGCCAATGGTGAAATGGAATGCGTTCACCATTGTAGGGCTAAGCGTGTAAGTATCCCCCAGGACGAAGGTCTGCGCATGCTCGACGTTTCCGGTAGTAGAGGTGACAAGAATGTCATGCGGGTCGAAAAATGCCTTTAGCGTGTAATCGTCGCGCATGTAGCGGCCATAGACGACGTGCTTTTGCGAAATATTCCAATCGACACGGGTGATGTACTGGTGATCATTGGCTTGCACCGGAATTCCGTACGAAGCGCGACCGCAGGGATCGGCGGTTTCGGGCAGATATTTGGAGAGCGCCACCGACGCTGGATCGAAGCGGGTTGTGGGAACTTGCGCGTTCGGGAAAGGCTGACCATTTGTGGGGTCGAGGATTGCACGGGCAACACCTTTGGCCTGGCAACCAGGGCCGTTCAACAGGCTGAAGTTTCCAGCCAGGGCAGCCGCTGTGGGTACGAAGGCCGAGCTTGAGGATGGATCCTGCCGGATCTTCGAACCCTGATATCCGCCGAAGAAGAAAAGCTTGTCGCGAATGATATGGCCGCCAAAGGTGCCGCCGAATTGGTTTCGCTTCAAACTGTCTTGCCGCGGAGCGAAATAGTTAATCGCGTTGGCGTTCCCGTTGCGGATGAATTCAAAGGCGCTGCCATGCCAGAGATTGGAGCCCGACTTGGTGACAGCGTTGACCACGCCGCCGGGGTGAATGCCATAGCGGGCCGGGAGTGTGCTGGTCTCCACACTGAACTCGGCCAGCGCATCGGGGAACGGCAACGGCATGTTGACGTTGGTGAACGGATCGTTATTGTCACCGCCGTCAAGGAGATAATTTGTAGTGTTACCCGCTCCGCCGGCGATGGAAATTGACTGCGAGTTAAACAGACTTTTGCTGCCGGTATTGCTTCCGTCGCTCTTGTTCAACGCGGCGCCGGAGATGGTGATCAGTTCCGTTGGGTCACGTCCATTCAGCGGTAACTCGACGATGCGCCGCTGGTCGACAACCTGAGAGATTGTATTCTGCTGCGTTTGCAGCATGGCCGAACTGGCGTTAACTTCGACGCGTTCGGAAACCGCTCCAATTTTCATTTGAATGTTGATTTGCGCGTCGTCTCCAACGCGTAGGCTGATGCCGGTCTGGACGTAAGTCTGAAATCCGGACGCGGTGGCTTCGAGGCGGTAGGAGCCAATCGAAATGCTTGGGATTGTGTAAATCCCTTCCGCGTTGGCGACGGCATTTTGAACCGAGCCATTTTCAGCGCCTAGTAGTTTGATCTGGGCGCCTGGGAGGACGGAGCCCTGCTCATCGGATATCCTTCCGGTGATGCTTGCGTTTGAAACCGCTTGGGCATGGAGAGGCCGAGGCAAGGCGAATACTAGGACGGACAAGGCGAGAACGGCATGGGAGAATCTCTGAAGTCTTTGTGTGGTCATACCTATCCTTAGGGAAGCGACACAAGTTTATCACGCTTTTTCGACCCATGGTTTAGGCAGGGGGTCGAGATGTGTCAAGGCAAGGTAACCCTGTCGTTCTCGCCATAATGGTCCAATGAACGAGACCCTACAGCCTCCGACTGGGCCGCCGCTCGTGGTGAGAAATGGCGTGCATGGATTGATCAGATAGAAGCGATGCTCGCTCCCGGCGATGAACCGTTTTAGTCCGTGCGCTGCATCTCGATGCGCCCTGGAGGATTGCCGAGAACGGATGCGGCCGCGGCGGGAAGTATGGTTCAAGGTTTCGACATCTCGCCAGCCTTAATCGAATCGGCTCGCGCCCGAATAACGTTTGAGGAACGCACCATGGCGTTCGAGGCTGCGGACATGGCTACGGTAGTTGCGCCGGAGGAGCCCTATGAACGCCTGGCCTCCCGCTTCGGCATGGCTGTTGCCAACTTGATGGCCAGGCGGACGAAAATCCGTAAATGACACTGCTCGATGGGGCTGGTTTTAGGCGGCTTGGTCAGCGACTGGGGTGGAGCGTTCCCGATCGGTGGCGGATTGCCGGCTGCGGATGCAGCGAATTTCGCACTCGGATCGTTTCTTCGGTCGCTGAGCTTATTGCCCAAGCGGGTGACAATGCTCTCAATGCCCTTCGCCACTCCTTGACGGCGCGCTGTTCCCGGCATCAACGGGATGTTGCGGTCCGAATAGACGCGTGCGTGCACATCTTTACCGGCTGTGCAAATTCATAGCTTGGCGAACCAAACCAGAATCTTGCTTTTCGAATTGGATAAGACTTGAACTTGCCGCCTCACTAGAAGATATGCTAATGTAAAAGCTTCAGGGCCACTGCGAACCAACCGTTCTCCAAAGCCCTTCCTTTTTTACATCCATCAAAATGAACACCATTGTTCAACAGCTAGGCTGGATTCTGTTAAAGGCCATACCCACCTTTATCCTGTTCTATTTGCTGTACTTTTACCTCCGGGTGATGTTCTTCGGCCCGATGGCCAAAGTGCTCCATGCACGTAAGGAAGCTACCGTTGGGGCCAAACGCGCTGCCGCCGAAAGCCTCCGCACGGCCGAATCGAAAGCCGCTGAATTTGAAAAAAAGATCGACGAAGTCCGCGCGCAACTAGCCAAGGAGCGCGAGGCAACCCGAAAAGGCTGGCTCGATGCGCAGGCCACCCGCCTCGCCGATGCCCGCACTGCCGCCGAAGCTAAAATTGGCGCCGGGAAGACCCAAATTGCCGTTGAAACCGTTTCCGCCCGCCAGTCTCTTGTTTCCGAAACCGCAAAATTAGCCGACGAAATCATGGCCTCTGTCCTCCGGAGAAGCGCCTAATGCCACGCTGCCTCCTTATCCTTATTTCAGCCTCAGCTTTGGCTTTTGCAGGGCACGGCGGAGAAGCTGAACCCTCGATCTTGTGGAAATGGGCCAATTTCGGCCTGCTCGTCCTCGGTATTGGCTACATGATCGGCAAGCATGCCCCGGCATTTTTTAAAGGCCAGGACGAAGCGATTCAGAGCGACCTGCGGGAAGCCGCCGAAATGAAGGCATCCGCTGAAGCCAAAACTGCCGAAATCGAAAAGCGCCTCGCCACCCTAAACACCGAAATCGAAACCCTTCGCGCCAGCGCCTCGAAAGAATTGCAAGCCGAAAAGCAGCGCGTTGAAAACGAAACGGCCGCCTCCATGGCCAAGCTGGAAGCGCACGCCGCGCAGGAAATCGAATCCGCAACCAAGAACGCCATGGCTGAACTGAAATCTTACTCCGCCAAGCTGGCCCTGGAACAGGCGGAAGCTAAAATCCGCGCTTCCATCACTCCGGCATCGGAAACGCAGCTGATTGACGGATTCCTCAAGAGGCTCAACTAATGGCCGCCGCTGTCGCCTCACGCTACGCCCGCGCTCTGGTGGATGTTATTTCCGACCCTAAATCGGCGAGCGCCCTGCACGTCGGCTAAACTTTTCATTGCTGGACTGCCGCTTTTTTCGAGTGGCTGGCCGAAAGGGTATCGCTTTATTCGCGGAACAGCGCCCGAAAACCCTTCCTGCTCGAAATGCCGGTCATTCGTTAGCACTTCTGTAAGCCCTTCCTTTCGCATGGTCGCGCGGTGGCATGGGCGGTTTGGCCAAGGCCAAGTGCCTCGCCTTTTCATACAATTCCGGCGTAGCCCCAAAATCTGAACCTTTGCGCTTTTCCAGAACCGCATCGATTTCCACCACAGGGCGCCCGTGATCGTCAGTTCGTGCGCAAGGGCAAACCGCACACCAGCATCATCATCCATGAGGAGCAGGCTGGCATTCAACTCCTCGGCAAGGGCAATCGCGTCGATTTATCCACAATGGAGCCGAACCGCCGGCTGTGCTGTTGGGGAAGAAGGTTTTTGAACTGAAATCCATACGGGCAGCGAACGAACCCAAATTCTAACCGTCTCTGAACTTACCCGTATAGGCGAGAAAGCAACTCGGCCTATCCCATAAGGAGCAGGTAATTGATCGGCGAGGTGTCAGCGATGACGATACTCATGCCGCCGGCAAACCGCCTTGCGCCCGCAAACGCTGAATCCCAGCCACGTCACGTTCGAGATCTTCCCAGAATAGGCATGATCCATCACCTGCTTTTCCTTCAGAAAGTGATTCCACTTCAGGCGGGATAACCCCAGAAGTTCAGCCGCCTGCGGGGAACCAATTCGGTCTTTCGCGATAGGCTTCCAGCACCAGGGCTTCGAGTGCGTGGCGGGACAATTGCTGTGGTGAATTTCCCAATTGGGCTGCTAACTCTTCAGGAATCTCCAAGGTAATGATCATCGTATTGCTCCCAACGTTTTCGCTACCTAAATGGTACGCGAGTTTTTTGTCGCTGTCGAGGCTAATGTAATCCAGCGGCGCTCACAATTTAACTGAACCGCGTTACCGGAACGCTCGACTCTCAGGCAAACTGGTTGATGCCAAGGCCGAGCGAAATAAGGTATTCCTACGCAGAATATCTACTGAATGGCTGGCGGGAGTGTTTTCTTCACACGGCTTCTTTAATGACAACCAACGCTCTCAAATTCTTTGGCACTATTGTTGTCCCAAGCAAGACAGACATCAGAAGAATCCTATATCATCTTAGGCTGACTTGGGTGTATCATTCCATAGATCCTATCATTCAATCCTTGTCTTACGGTGAGGATATTTCTGTGATGAGCCCTTTCCATTGGAAAGGACAAGAGAAATCTGGTAGCGTGGGCACTGGAGTTGTCTCACGACGTCAGTGAGTGGATTGAAATATAAAGTAGCTACTTTATAAACTTGCTTTTTCTCCGGGTCTAGTCCATACTAGGCCTGGAGGTCGTATGCGTGCCCCATCACAAAAAGAGTGGTTCACCTTCGGTGACTAAACCCGTTGGAAAGGGACCATTTCTTGCTCATTTAAATACTGACGGCAATCACCAAACCCTCAGGGAGCACTTGCTCGCTGTTTCGGAACTGTCAGAAAGGCATTTGAAAAAAATTAGTGCAGATAAGGCCGGCGCGTTAATAGGGTTGCTCCACGATTTTGGAAAGTACTCTGAAGCCTTCCAACAATACCTTCGCGATATTGAAATAAACCAGGATACGGAATCCGAAGCTCCAAAGCGTGGTTCTGTGAAACATTCCACCGCAGGAGCCCAACGTACCTTCAGTTGTTTGAGCATGAAAGGGACGCCCGCCTCCATAATCGGAGAAATCTTGGCACTGTGCATCGCGTCCCACCATACGGGCCTCATCGATTGCGTCAAACCTGACGGAACGGATAATTTCTCGCGGCGAATGGAAAGCGCCGATTCAGACTCGCATTTAACCGCGTCTATCACTAACTGTGAGAAAGAGGTAGAAGCGCTCGCAGATCAAATTTTTAGTGACCCGCTACTGGTGGGGCAACTAAGTACCATCATAAAAAGCATCTGCTTAACGGATAAGGAAGAGACAATCCGCAAATTTAAGATCGGTCTGCTTACTCGATTTCTATTTAGTGCGCTAATTGATGCGGACCGTACAGATACTGCCGATTCCGCAGATCCGTTGAATCGTAGATTCCGGAACGTTAAGCCGGTCAATTGGCAAGTGCTTTCGGACCGGCTCGAAAGTCACTTGAATACCCTAGGCTCAAGTGGTGCTGTGAATAGCCTGCGAAGAGAAGTTTCCGGCTCCTGTCGCAATGCATCTCTGCTGCCCAAAGGCGTTTTCACTCTGACCGTCCCAACCGGAGGCGGCAAGACATTGGCCAGCTTACGCTTTGCTCTTCATCACGCCTCGCAGTTCAATATGGATCGCGTCGTTTACGTCAGCCCTTACACTTCCATCATTGACCAAAATGCAAAGGTCACGAGAAACATTCTCGAACCCATTGGAACCGAACCTGGAAGTGCAGTTCTTGAGCATCATTCAAACTTGAACCCGGTGCATCAAACCCAACGGAGCAAACTAATTTCACAAAACTGGGATTCGCCCGTTGTCTTCACTACCGCCGTCCAGTTGCTGGAGGCTCTATTTGGCGAAGGAACACGTGCCGTCCGCCGCATGCACCAATTGGCCAATACTGTCATCATCTTTGACGAAATCCAAACCCTGCCAGTCCGCTGCATTCATTTGTTCAACAATGCAATGAATTTCTTTCAAGAACAATGCGGCAGCACAGTGGTTCTGTGTACAGCCACGCAACCAGGTTTGGATCAAGTGAATCTGAGAAAAGGCGCGTTTACTAAAGGCCGTGAAATCATTCCGAATGTAGCTGATCTGTTTGCCCAACTCAAACGCGTTGAAGCCTTTGATCACCGAAAAACGCCTTGGTCCTTTCAGCAAGTCGCAGAATTTGCAAAAACCGAAACAGGCATAACCAATAGTTGCCTTGTTGTGGTCAACACAAAGCGCCAAGCACTGGAAATCTTCCGCCACTGTGCCGCATTTGAACATGTCGAAGTCTTTCATTTGAGCACCAATATGTGCCCTGCACATCGCATTGAGATACTCGAAATCGTCAAATCCAAACTGCTGGCCCAGATGCCCGTCATATGTGTCAGCACTCAATTGATAGAAGCTGGCGTCGATATAAGCTTCGGCTCCGCCATTCGCGCCTTAGCTGGCGCCGACTCCATTGCCCAAACAGCAGGTCGCTGCAATCGCAACGGGGAGCGCACGCTTGGGCGAGTTCATATTGTAAGGCTGGAAGGAGAAATTCCAGCAAAGTTGAATGATATCCGTCTCGCCGCAAAAGCCTGCCAGCGGGTGCTCGACGAAGCAGCTACCCCGGGCAACTCATTTCAATTGGACTTATCAGATCCACGCTTCACCGACCAATACTTTCGCTATTACTTTCACGACCGGCGAAAGGAAATGGATTATCCTGTTGGCCCTGCAATGGCCGAAAGGGAGGATACTTTGTTGAACCTGCTATCCGAAAACAACTTGGCTGCTGGTGCCGTCAAACCTCCCCGCTTTATGAAGCAAGCTTTCATGACTGCGGCAAAAGCATTTCAAGTTATCGACGCAAACACGCGAGGGATCCTTGTCCCTTACGGAGCCGAGGGAAAGCGAATCATCAATGAGCTTTGCAGCGCGTTCGAGCCAACCAAGCAATACCGGCTACTGAAGCAAGCCAATCAGTATTCAGTGAACGTGTTTGATCACGTTCTTAATAATCTCGATAAAAAAGGGGCCATTTATGAAGCTCAAAATGGAACAGGTCTTTTGTGTCTTCATGAATCCTATTACAGTCAGGAAGCCGGTTTGAATCTTGAAGGAAAGGAAGATATGGAGGTCAATATTGTCTAAACTATCGTTTGATACACCAAAAAATACGATCGAATTCAAAACATGGGGACGATTCGCTATGTTCACCGATCCACTAACCAAGGTTGGTGGAGAAAAATGCTCTTATCACGCGCCTACCTATGAAGCGCTCAAGGGTATAGCTAAATCCATTTATTGGAAGCCAACTATTATTTGGGTAATAGATTCAGTGCGTGTCATGAAACGCGTCCGCACTCAAACCAAAGGGACCAAACCGCTGGAATTCAATGGCGGAAACACACTCGCCATTTACACATTTCTCACTGGGGATCCTGATCCCGTTTCGCAGCAACCGTGCGTGGAATATCAGGTTAGGGCTCACTTCGAATGGAATGAACACCGGCCTGAATTGGCACCGGATAGAGTAGAGGGAAAACATTTTCAAATTGCCCAAAGAAGCTTAGATC
>JANXXI010000148.1 GCA_025350695.1 Acidobacteriota bacterium | reverse complement strand
GGGTCGGCCGACACGATTGAGGCAGTGCTGGATAACGTCCCGCATCGTTCGGCGGGCGCCGGTACGGATCGATTGACAAATGCAACGCAGCGCGGGCAATTGATCAAGTTCCTACTGTCGATTGACGCGGCAACTGTTCCGATTCAACCGACGGTCAGCACGCTACGCAACATCTCGGCGGCAAGCGGTAGCACAACGGTAAGTGCCGACAGCTTTGTTTCCGGCCTCGGCACGGCCCTTGCGACTCAGACTCTCGGGGCTCCGACCTCTGTGTATCCGACGATTCTCGGCGGCAGTACTGTTTCGGTGAGGGATGCGGCGGGTGTGCTGCGGTTAGGCGCCTTGTCGTTCGTATCTCCGGGGCAGATCAACTACGTGATGCCGGCGGCTGCGGCTGCAGGCACGGCGACAGTGACGGTCTATGCGGCGAACGGAGCTATGGCAACGGGTACGGCGCAGATCGGCAAGGTGGCTCCGGCGTTGTTCGTGATCAATGGAGCAAACGTGGCTGCGGCGACGGCCATCCGCGTGAATGCGGATAATTCGCAATCGCCGGTGGATGTGTTCACTTGCGGCGCGACGGCGGAGAGTTGCACTGGAGCGCCAATCAGCTTGGCCACGGGTCCCGTGTATTTGACGTTGTACGGCACGGGCGTTCGCAACCGGACTTCGCTCGATACAGTGAAGGCCACCGTGGGCGGCGTGGATGCTCCGATCTTGTTCGCCGGGCCGCAAGGTACGTTCCCGGCGCTCGATCAGGTGAATGTCCAGGTTCCAGCGAGTGTGGCTGGGCGTGGGAATGTTCCAATCGTGGTGACGATTGATGGCCAGAGCAGTAATCAGGCAGTAATTAACGTGCGGTAGTTAGACGGTTGATTTGGGGTCGGGTCCGATTGTCATCGGGCCCGGCCCTTGTTTGATTGAAGCGTAAAACCGGGACTGACGAAACTGACATCTTTTTTCCTACCGCGAGGGATAGATTTTGTTAAAGGATAATTTGCGAAAAAAAGCTGTCTGTTCCGTCAGTCCCCGTTTTTCAACAAGCTCCTCGCCTAATTTGATTGAAGGGGGAACCTCTATTATTATTCCGTCACTCAATATGAAACGGGAATTCCGAAACGTGCTTCTTACCCGATAAATCATCGCGCATCTCAATGACTAACTTGTAAGCGCCAGCCGCCACGTTCTTATCCAGAGTCAAGTGGAAAGCCCCATGCAGGTATGCGCGTGGGTAGAACGTTCTATCCTGCTCCTTAGCCGCATCGGGCTGCTGAAACGCAACGGTCCCGTCGCCGCGAAGGATTTTTACCCCGTAACTCACCTCGTACTGATTGTTTTCCTTCAGCGAAAAACCGGCAATTTGAAACTGAACATGTAGCGCGGCGCCTGGGTGGTACTTCGCGCCCACTGCTGGCGTCGTACCATCCTCGTCTCGGAAAAATCGCACCTCATCAGCCACCAATTCTTTGGCCGCTTGCTTGCGCGCGCCTCGTACCGGAACCTTGATCTGGTGCTTTGCGCTGGTCTTCGATGTCAGATCCCGTACTTCGATATCGATGTGGTAGTCGGCGGAAACCAGCGTATCGGGTAGGACAAAGCTGCGGTTTACTTTGGGCAGCCACTCCTTATCCTGGGGTGTCAGTTCTTCGTTGATCTTACCCTGCACGGGCTTGTCCAGCAGCAACCCGGCTTTGTCCTTTAGCGTGACAAGATACTCAAGTTCGACGTGATTCCGCTCGTCCTCGTCCGTCTTCCTGGTGAAGCCAGTCACTTGGAACGTGAAGTAGATGGTCTCGCCGGTTAGAAAGTGTTGCCCCGAAGCAATGGCCGCGCCGCCATCAAGATCGGAAACAACGGCGTTGTGAATTGTGAGTGCGGCGGCCGGGCACAACTTCAGAGCTGAAAACGAAACTAGCGCGAATTTCGCCAGTTTCCCTAGCATTTATCACCTGCCGGTAATTATTGGTCTGCCGCCGGGACCGGTTTCTTCCTGTCCAGGCAGCATTTGCAGCGGCAAATCCACCAAAGAGGTTCGTTCCTCGCCAGCCTGACCCCCGTCGTTCAAAACCAAGCGGTAGTGGCCCAAGGGGGCGTCGAAAACAAGAGTCCCCATGTCTGTGCCGGCCGGGGGAATTTCGCGAAGGATACCCATCCAGCCAGGAACACCTTCCAGGTCCTGCACCTCAGGAAACTCCTCGCCTTTGTCGTTACGAATATGGAGGAAGGAAAGCGCCTTTCGTTCGGCCGCGCTGTTTTGAACGGTCAGTTTCAGCACCAGGAAACGCTGTTTGGGATCCAGTCTTCCTTTCGCGCCCATCAATTCCGTCTTCCACTCGGATTCAATAACTGAGTAGGTGAACGGTCCAAGAGGAACCTTTTCTCCCATTTGCCACGGCTTTGCGGCGGATTCTTTCTTGGTTTCGCCGCATGAGAATACGCTCAAAAAAGCAAAGGCTGTCAGGGTGGCAAGCATTGTTTGTTTTTGTATGTGGTGCACGAGGATCGCCTCAATCTGCAAAAATGAAGAACTAAGGATTATTATTTCATACAAATGACCACGATTCGAATCTTGATCGCAAGTTTGGCTCTGGCGTTGGGCGCTTGGGCTTATCAGGCAGCATCCCCCGGCGTCCATCCGGTTAGCGGGCGGCAGTATGCCAACGTGATGGGAGTGGCGGGCGCAAGTTGGCTCGAAAGGCCGGAACGCGATGCCGAAGAAAATCCGCAAGCTGCTGTTGAAGCGCTCGGATTGAAGCCTGGCATGGTGGTGTGCGATCTGGGCGCGGGCAGCGGCTACTACAGTATCCGCATGGCCCAAAAAGTGGGGGCTCAGGGAAAGGTTTACGCTGTGGATATTCAGCCCGGCATGATCAAGCTCCTCGAGAGACGCATCAAGGATGAGAAGATCAAGAACGTCGTGCCGGTGCTCTCAACCGCCACGGATCCGAAGCTGCCGGATAACGAGATCGACCTGATGATTCTCGTGGACGTCTACCACGAGTTCGATCAACCGCAGTTGATGCTGAAGAAGATTCGAAAGTCGTTGAAGGAAGATGGCCGCTTGGTGCTGCTTGAATTCCGCAAAGAGGACCCCAAGGTGCCGATACGAGAAGAGCACAAAATGTCCATCAAGCAAGTGAAGGCGGAAATGGAAGCGGAAGGGTTTGAGATCGCCGAGGTTAAGGAGCATCTGCCCTGGCAACATATGATTTTCCTGAAGAAGAAGTGATCTACGACGCCGCCATTATCGGGGCAGGTATTGTTGGCGCGGCTTGCGCTGATTCACTGACTCAAGCCGGGGCCTCTGTTGTAGTGATCGAGCCCAGCATTGTAGGCGGCGGCGCCACCGCGGCCGGCATGGGCCACATCGTGGTGATGGACGATTCCGAGGCGCAGTTTACCCTCACCAACTTCTCTCGAAACCTTTGGCTGAATTTTGCGCCGCGGATGCCCGCAGCCGTGGAGTTCGAACGACGCGGCACTTTGTGGGTGGCTGCCGGCGATGAAGAGATAACGGCAGTGCGCGACAAGCTCGCCTTCTATGCCCAACGTGGCGTGCGGGCGCAAATGCTGAATGAAATGGAGCTGCGCGAGGCCGAACCGAATCTTCGCCACGGCTTGGCCGGCGGGTTGCTTGTTCCCGATGACGCCGTGATCTACGCGCCGTGTGGAGCCGCCTGGTTAATGGAACGCGCCTTGCAACGGGGGGCGAAACTGCAGCGAGGCATCGAGGTTGATCTGCTGCAACAGGACGGCATTGTGCTGGCCGACGGCTCGTTCATTGGGGCCAAAGCGACGATTTGCGCAGCAGGGGCACAGGTGTTGCGATGGTTTCCGGAACTCGACATTAAGCTTCGCAAAGGTCACTTAGCGATTACGGGCCGCTATCCGGGTTTCGTCAATCATCAATTGATCGAGCTGGGATATTTGACGAGCGCCCACGGTTCCACTGGCGATTCGGTTGCTTTTAATGCGCAGCCTCGGGGTACGGGACAAGTTCTGATCGGTTCGTCCAGGCAATTTGGAGCGACCAACGCAAGCATTGATCAGCACATGCTGCAACGCATGCTGGCGCGGGCGGTTGAGTACATGCCGGCGATGGCTGGCATGCAGGTTATCCGAACCTGGACGGGCTTTCGCGCGGCCACCAGTGATTCGCTGCCAATTATCGGCAAGTTCGGTGACAACGTATACTTGGCTACGGGCCACGAAGGGTTGGGGATTACGACTTCGCTTGGCACGGCGCACTTGATTACCGCGGCGGTGCTCGGCACGGAGCCCGCCATTGACCCCGCGCCGTATCTTCCCGGTCGCAGCTATTGTCATTGAAAGTTCAAATAGAAATTGGAGAATAGAACATGCCTAGTGATCTGCACGTTTTGAAAGAAGTCCCGTTGTTCGCGCTGCTGGACGATGAGGAAATGGCGGTTCTTGCAAGCCAGGTGGAAGTGAAGCGCTTCTCAGCCAGGCAGCGCATATATAAGATAGGGGACCCATCGGGCCAGGCTTATGTTCTGGTATCGGGGGCAGTACGGGTTACGATCATCGATGACGACAATCAGGAAGTTGTGGTGGACGAACCCTCTCACGGCGAATTCTTCGGCTTCGCTTCGATGCTGGATGAAACGCCGCATCAAACATCGGCTCAGGCACTGGACGACGTTGTGTGCGTTGAAGTGGATCGTAAGGACATTCAAGTGCTGCTTGAACGGAAACCGATGGCGGGAATGGACCTTCTTACGGTGCTTGGCAAGCAGTTTCACTCGGCACATCAGCTGGTGAGGGGCCGGGTGATGCGCAATGCGAATGAGATGATCGACGAAGAATCCACTTTCGGCGAACGAATTGCAGATCAGGTTGCTCGATTCGGCGGCTCTTGGCGTTTTATCATTTCGTTCGGAATTGTGTTGACGGTCTACACGCTAATCAACATTATCCTCGGCGGAAAAGCTTGGGACCCTTACCCGTTCATCCTTCTTAACCTTTTCCTCTCAATGCTAGCGGCGATTCAGGCTCCGGTAATCATGATGAGCCAAAACAGGCAGGATACCAAAGACCGGCTGCGGAGCGAACTCGACTATGACGTCAACCGTAAGGCTGAATCGGAGATACAGATGCTGGCTCAAAAGTTGAATCTAATGCATGAAAAACTGGACGATTTAGAGGACTTAGTACGGAAGGACACGAAGTAACTTTGTCGGCCTTGATCGCGCAGCCTCCCCTTGCCACCACCTAGAAGTGGCGTTATCATTATAGGTAATAGGGTCTGGGAAATTCCGTGGCTGGTTGTTCCCGGCGCAGAAATTCAAAAAAGGTCAGGTTTCGCCATGCTGGTTACTCGATTTCACTCAATCGCTTTCCCGTTAGCACTGCTGGTTTTTAGCTCGCTATCGGTATCTAAACTTAACGCCCAAGCTTCCGATGGAAACATTGTCGGTTTGGTGACAGACGCATCGGGAGCTGTTCTTCCGAACGTAACCGTCGATCTCCTCAACATCGAAACGGGTGTGAAGAACTCGGCAAAAACTGACGGTTCAGGTTCTTATCGTTTTGGCAATGTGCTGGTTGGGAAATACACCATCACATCCACGGCTACTGGCTTCACTACCGCCGCCTTGCGCGATGTGAGGGTGGAGCTCAGCAAAACGACGACCGCCAATATCACACTGACCGTCGGCGCGGTTTCAAGCACGGTGGAAGTGACCTCCGCCTCGGCGTTGATTGACACGACCACGGCTCAGGTTGCGAACACATACGACCGGATCCTGGCGACGGAACTTCCGACGACCGCGAATCCCAACGGCGGCATCTACAATTTGGCGCTGGTTGGCGCGGGCGTCGGCAGCTCTGGCGGCGTTGGTGTCGGCTATGGTCCTTCGGTCGGTGGCCAGCGGCCCCGCAATAACAACTTTACGATTGATGGCGTGGATAACAACCGCAAGGACGTGACCGGTCCGACGGTGTTCATTCCCAACGATGCCGTTGGCGAATTCACCGTGCTGCAGAATCAGTTCAGCGCTGAATTCGGACACTCGTCTGGTGGTCAATTCAACGCCACGATTCGCGGCGGCACCAACGATCTGCACGGAGTTGCCTACGAGGTTTTACAAAATCGCAATCTAAATGCAAACGATCAGGCAGCAGCTCGGCAGGGCACCTTGAGCCCGCCCCGTTACGATCAGAACCGTTTGGGCGGCGCTCTTGGCGGTCCAGTGTTGAAGAACAAACTGTTCTATTACGGCTTGTTTGAATACAATCCCGTTGGCCAGGCCAGCGTTCCCTCATCGCCCGTTTTTGCTCCCACAGCGGCGGGTTATTCGGCCCTCAGTTCCATGACTGGAATCTCTAAGCCGAACTTAGACATCCTACAAAAATATGCCCCCGCCGCGCCAACGCAGGTGAAAACGACAGCCGTCAATGGGACGGCAATTCCGTTAGGCGTTTACACCGTTGTTGCGCCAAGTTTTAGCAACTCCTACAACTGGTTGATCTCCTCCGATTACACGCTATCGAGCCGCGATCAATTGCGTGGACGTTACATCAGCAATCGCACTGTGGGATTGGACACGGCGGCCAGCCTTCCTGTGTTTTTCACCAGCCAGCCCACGACGGCGAAGCTTGGATCGATCTCAGAATTGCATAGCTTCCAGCCCAATTTGAACAATGAGCTGCGGCTTTCGTTTAACCGTTACAACAACGACATCCAGGTTCCGAACTTCCAGTACCCGGGCCTGGACATATTCCCCAACGTTGTAGTGCGCGACGATCTGAACCTGAACATCGGACCCAATCCCAACGGTCCACAAGCGACCAAACAGACCACCTATCAATTGGTGGATAACGTTAGTTGGGTGAAGGGCCGTCATGACTTGAAAGTTGGAGTTGACCTGCGAAGCTTGATTGCATCCAGCACGTTTATTCAAAGGAATCGTGGCGATTATGAATGGACAAATTTGCAGGGATTTCTGAACGATACGGTTCCAAACTTCATCGCCCAAAGGAATGTTGGCGGAAAGCCATACTCCGGCAACAACACTGCTTACTACTTCTTCCTCAACGACAATTTCCGATTAAATCGCAACTTGACCCTCAATTTGGGTGTGCGTTGGGAATACAACGGCGTTGCCAAATCGATGAAAGAGTTCGCATTGAACAGCATCGCCGACGTTCCTGGCGTGCTGACATTCACGGCGCCCGTGGCCTCGAAGAACAATTGGGCTCCGCGGATCGGCTTTGCTTATTCGCCAGGGCTCAGCGGCCGCACATCCATTCGCGGCGGCTTTGGGCTAGCTTACGATCAGATTTTCGACAACGTTGGAACCAACGCAAGGCCGCCGCAAGCCACTTCGACGGTTGACGTGACTGGCAATGTTGGAACTGGCTTCCTCGCCAAGGGCGGAATTTTGCCTACTGCCACCGCCGCGACGTTAACGGCAGCCCAGGCACGGGCCGCTACTTCGTCTTACTTGCCGGGCAATCAGCAGTTGGGTTACTCGCCCAGTCGGAACTTTGGCGTACAGCATGCGTTCTGGAATGATTACACATTTGAGGCGCGTTACCTTGGCACTCGCGGGGTTCACCTGTTGTATCAAAGCCAGATTAACCGCAACGCACTCACTTCGCCAACACAAAGCTTACCGACTTACTTGACGGCTCCTTCCCAGGCGCAGTTAGATGCTTTGACCTTGACCACGGCTTCGTTTACCGCCTTGCGCGCCACGTCGGCTTGGAATCCATTCCTGCCCGCGGGCTTCACCAGTGCAATCACGGCCTACTCGCCCCGCGGCAACTCAAACTATCATGGCTTGGCCATGGATATGAAAAAGCGCTACACCAAGAACCTTCTGTTCCATGGCGCCTATACCTGGAGCCATTTGATCGATGACAGTACCGCGGAGGTGAACTCGATTGTCGCCTCTCCGCGACGGCCTCAGGACTTCAACAACATTTCGGCGGAGAAGGCGAATTCAGCGCTCGACCGCCGTCATCGCTTCACCTTTACAAGCGTGTATGATACGCCTTGGCTGAGCAATCATTCCAACGCGCTGGTCCGCAATGTACTTGGCAAGTGGGAATTATCGGGCATTTACACAGCCGAAAGTGGCGAATGGGCCACGCCACAAAGCGGCGTCGACTCCAACCAGAACGGTGATGCCGCCGCTGACCGTGCCGTCCTGAATCCAAGCGGTGTGAAAGATACATCAAGCGATGTGACCGCCTTGAGAAACACTGCCGGCGCGACGGTTGCCTATCTGGCGGTGAATCCGAACGCACAGTATATTCGGGCGCAAGTGGGAGCTTTTGCCACCACGGGCCGCAATACTTTGGCTACTCCGGGCATCCACAATGTGGATTTCACGATCGCCAAGAACGTTGCTTTCAAGGAACGATACAAGCTGCAGTTCCGGGCGGATATGTTCAATTCGTTGAATCATCCGCAATATACGTTGGGTCGTGTGAACAATGTCAGGGCGCGAAACACTTCCGGGTCGGCAAACATGTTCATTCCTGGCAATGCACTATTCGGACGCTGGGATCAGGCGTTTAGCAGCAATCCCAGAACAGTTCAGGTTAGTTTGAAACTGGCGTTCTAAGTAAAGCAACAGAAGTAGTAATTCCGCAGCCCGGCCTTGGGGAACTCCCCCGGTCGGGCTGTTTTGTTACGGATTAAAGTAACAGCAAAGCGTCATAATGGAGTATGACTCGCTTTGTTTCTCTTTTGCTATTGCTGGCTCCTGTTCCTGTACTATTTGGACAAGCCTCAGCCATCAACGGATTCCTTACTGGCACTGTAACCGACCCCTCCGGCAGCCCTGTGGCGGGAGCGAAGGTTAAAGCATTAAATATCGGCACTGCGTTCGAACAGGCGACGGAAACGACAGCCACGGGTTTGTACCGCTTTCCTTTGATGCCCCTTGGAAATTATCATGTGACCGTGGAAGCGCCCGGATTTGCCCACGTGAAGCGCACAGGCATTTTGCTAAGCGCCGGGTTGACGGCAACCATCGACATAACCCTACAACTGTCCGGTGTCGTGACGGAAATTGTGGTCACCTCGGCGCCACCAGTGATCGATCCCAGCCAGATTGATCAAGGCTCGACGCTATCTGCCAATGCACTGGACAACCTTCCGCTCCTTTCGCGCAACCCTTTCAACTTCATTCTGCAGCAGCCCAACGTTTCCGGCCGCGAGAATACAGAATTTGGCGTGCCGCGCAAGGTTAACGCCAACGGCTTCACTGGCCGCATCAACTATCAACTGGACGGCTCGAACAATACCGAAAGCGACCGGGCCGGCATCCGGCTGATGCCGATCTCAAACACCTGGGTTGAGGAAGTGCGTCAGGTGTCGAACGGTTTCGCTCCCGAATATGGCAACACAGTCGGCACGGTGTACAACAGCATTACTAAGTCGGGATCAAACAACTTACACGGAGAGGGTGGTTACATTATCCGCCGGACCCCATTTTCCGCGCGTCCAGCGTTGCTTTCCTACGATAAGCCCACGCCTGAGGTGAACGTGAACTCCTACTTCGGGAACGTAGGTGGCCGGATTACTAAAGACAAGCTTTTCTACTTTGGCGCGTTTGAGCATGTTACGCGCGACTTACCGGCCCCGGTTACCGCCACGGCGGCGAACATTGCGGCACTTGGCTTGCCTGCGAGTTTCGGCGACGCTGTTCCATTCCGCCAGAACGTGTACCTTTACATGGTCAAAGCAGATTGGCAGATCAACCGAGCCAACCGGCTTTCGATACGTTACAACGCCCATCGCAACAATTCGCCGTATAATTCATCGAACATCGGCGGCTTATTCCTGGTGGACCGCACTTACAATTTCGTGGACCGCTCGCATGGCGGTTCAGTGCAATTGATCTCGGCAATTTCCCCAACCATGTTGAATGAGCTGCGCGTGCAGATCCCTTACCGCGCCCAACGCCAAGATCGTTTTGAGGCAACAGGGACAGGCCCGGCCATCACGATCCCGGGCGTCGCCAACTTTGGCAATTCGTTGGATGTCGGCTTTGTGTATCAGGAAATGACGCCCGAGGTTAGCGAAAATCTGAGCGTTTACAAAGGAGCGCATGGGCTGAAATTCGGCTGGAACATGCGCGGCATTCGCGATACGCAGGTGCAAGCTACTAGCGCCCTATACACCTTTCCCAACGTTGCGACGTATTTGGCGGCTAAATCCGGCGCGGCTCCCAAAGGATACACAACATTTGCGCAAACTGTGGGCGAACCGAGCATCAGTTACAACTCACTCTTCAACAGCTTTTACGGCCAGGATAGTTGGAAGCCGCGAGCGAATATCACGATCACTTACGGAATGCGATACGACGTGTATCGTCCTCCGTCAGCCAACTCGGCATCGCCCTTCCAATATTCGAAGAGCTTTAGCACGGACAAGAACAACTTCGCCCCGCGGCTTGGCGTGGCCATCGGAAAAGGAAAGACGGTACTGCGCGCCAGCGGCGGCATCTTTGTCGATCCCTTCCAGACGGATATGTATCGCAGGTCGATCTTGAATAACGGCTCGCCCATTTTCTTCAGTGTTTCCGCGGCTCCGGCGGCGACTTTCGCGCCCAGCTTCCCGAATGTGTTTGCGGGCATTCCGACGGGCTTCAACCTGCCTCCGCAGGACATCACGACGGTTTCCCCTGATTTCAAATCGCTTTATTCGGCCAATGCAAACGTCAGCATCAGCCGCGAATTGGCGCCAAATCTGGGGTTGGCCGCCACTTACTTATTCACACGCGGCAACAAGATTCCGATCTTCCGCAACATCAACCTGGTTCCCACAGGCGCAACCCTGGGCGATGGCCGGCCGATTTTTGGATCGGCGCGAACCTATCCTGGATTCGCGAATATCTTGTCGGGCGAATCGGTGGGCCAATCCACTTACAACGGCCTGAACCTGACGTTGACAAAACGCTGGTCCCGGGGCTTTGAAACATTCGCATCCTACACCTGGTCGCACGCGATCGACGATGCGCCGGAGCAAAACAACATCGATAGCGGCGCTTTCCTACTTTCCGACCCCACCAACCGGCGGCGTGACCGGGCCAATGGTCTCACGGATCGTCGCAATGTGTTCAACGCTAACGGCGTCTGGGCTCCCCATGCGACGGTGAACTCGAAGGCTCTTGCGTACTTACTGAATCAGAACCAGTTCGGGTTCACGGTTGTGGCGCAAAGCGGGGAGTTGTTCAACATGGGCAGCAGCCGCAATTTGAATGGCGATACGGCAACGGGCACTGCATTCCAACGGCCCTTGTACGTTGGGCGAAACACCCTTTCAGCGCCGAAGACTGTTCAATTCAATGTTCGCTATTCGCGGATCTTTCCTTTGGGCGAACGGGTGAAACCGGAGTTCTTCGCGGAATCGACCAACCTGTTCAACCACACCAATGTGACAGGTTTGAATACCACGGCAACGGTGGATGCGACTGGGGCAATTGTGACTCCGGCGAGTTTGGCGTGGACTACAGCTATTGACCAGCGCTTGGTGCAGTTTGGGCTGAAAGTGCGCTTCTAGTGACACTCACGAACTTGAGACGCGGGCTTTAGGCGCCTCAGCATAGACGCACTTATGCTGGGGGGCCGAAGCTCGCGTTTTGAATTTTTCGCGCCAGCGGGCTGAATTGGCTTCGTTCCGACTAAAAGACCACCGCCGAGCGGTCCGCTTGGTTTAACCAGGCTCAACCGCGCCGATTCTCCAACCAGCACGGCCTATCCAGTATGAATTCCACTTTTTACAACCCGCTAACCACGATTGAAGAACAACAACTCGAACCAGTTCGAGACCGCTCGCCTTCGAGGGCAACGGTTTTGCTTGAAGAGTATTCCGGGCCCGGATTCGCTCTCTGGTTATAAGCTACTCCGGCGGATGGTTGCTGTTGTTCTTTCGCGAAGTTTCAAATGATTGAGGGCAGGGGAGATATATTTGTTCGTTCGCTGGTGTTGGGTTTTCATGGCAAGGCGATTGTTGTAGATTGGGTTTGTTTTTCACTTCCCGGAACGGGCAACTATTGCGAGCGATTCATGGGCGTTACGTCAGTAATTTCTTCACCAAACTCCCGTTTACGTCGGTCAACCGGAAATTCCCGGCTTGAAAGCCGTAGGTCAACTTAGTGTGATCGATGCCCACGCAATGCAGAATCGGGGCATTCATGTCATGCACGTGCACCGGATCCTTCACGATGTTGTAGCCACGACCTTGACTGCTATCCGCCATTGGCGGATAGTTTTGGAAGTGGAGTTGATCGAAACCCGGACTTTCACGAGACAGATACGCAAGCTTCTCAGTGAAGAAGCATATCGCAAACTTCAATATGATCTGGTGGAGAAGCCGGGATCCGGCGCAATTATCAGAGGCAGTGGTGGCATTAGTTAGGAAAATCAGGGTTGAAATAGCCGGTCGGGGAAAGAGCGGAGGCCCCCGTGTCATTTATTCTTGGGGAGGTACGACGAGACTTGATCCTTCTTCTGTTTGCATATTCAAAGAACGAGGCTCCAGATTTGACGGCGACGCAATTGAAACAGCTTGCTGCGATAGGTACAGAGGAATTATCGAATGAAAGACGAGATGTTTATAGAACTTCTTCGAAGTGTGCGGGAAGGCGGCGCGATTCCACGAGGAGATCTCGAAGCAAGCCGACGCTTCCATATTACGAACACAAGCGTGCAGCAAATTCGAGCGAAGACGCACCTCTCGCAATCCGAATTCGCGACGATCATGGGGGTCAGCGTCAAGACCTTGCAGAATTGGGAGCAGGATCGGCGCAAGCCAACCGGTCCGGCTGCGACACTATTACGGATCATTGCCAACAGGCCACGACTCGCGCTTGAGGCGATTCACGGACGTTAATTAAACTATGGGCCTTCACGATATCCCGCTGTGAAAAATGAGGACTGACGGAACAGACAGCCTTTTTCGCAAGTTACCCTTTAGAAAATCAATCGCTTGCGATGGCGAAAAAAGATGTCAGTTTCGTCAGTCCCCATTTTCCGCTGGAAGCTATCACGAAAGAGCACTAGGAGGGTTTGATTTGAAAGCCAGGTCCTTGAAGGCTATCAATGGCGCCTACGCCAGCAGCTGTTTTACCAAACTTCCGTGCACATCAGTCAACCGGAAATACCGGCCTTGAAAGCGGTAGGTTAACTTAGTGTGATCGATGCCCATGCAATGCAGTATTGTGGCATTCATGTCGTGCACGTGCACCGGATCCTTGACGATGTTGTAACTATAATCATCCGTCTCGCCATGCACGATGCCCGGCTTCATTCCACCACCAGCCATCCATGTGGTGAAGCAGCGCGGATGATGATCGCGCCCGTAATCGCCCGCGGTCAAGCGGCCTTGGCAGTAGACGGTGCGGCCAAATTCGCCGCCCCAAATTACTAACGTATCGTCCAACATGCCGCGCTGCTTCAAATCCTGAACCAGCGCGGCGGACGCTTGGTCGGTATCCTTGCAACGCTGCGGCAATCCTTTCGGCAATCCGCCATGATGATCCCAATCGCGATGGAATAGTTGAATGAAACGCACGCCGCGTTCGGCCAATCGCCGCGCCAGCAAACAGTTTGCGGCGAATGTGCCGGGCTTCTTTGCGTCAGCGCCATACAGGTCAAAAGTGCTCTGGGGTTCGTTCGAAGTGTCGGTCAACTCCGGAACTGAGCTCTGCATCCGGAAGGCCATTTCGTATTGGGCAATGCGCGTTGACGTCTCCGGGTCACCCGACTCTTCCAGTTTCATCTGGTTAATTTCATTCAGCGCATCCAAATACTTGCGGCGAGTTTCGCCGGAGAACCCGGATGGGTTAGAGAGGTACAAGACCGGGTCGCCGACTGAGCGAAACTTCACGCCTTGATAGCGAGTCGGCAAGAAGCCGCTGCCCCAAAGGCGATCATACAAAGGTTGGCCGCCGCCACCCGAACCGGGCGAAATCATTACAACGAAAGCCGGCAGGTCCTGCGTTTCGGCGCCCAGACCATAAGCCAGCCAGGAGCCGATGCTGGGGCGGCCGGCAATTTGTGCGCCTGTGGTGAGGAACGTCACGGCCGGGTCATGGTTGATGGCTTCGGTGAACAGCGATCGGACGATGGTGAGGTCGCCGGCGATCTTCGAGGTGTGGGGCAACAACTCACTCATCCATGCGCCTGCTGGACCGTATTGCTTGAATTCGAACTTACTGGGGACGACAGGGAACGTGGATTGGGTGGCCGACATGCCGGTTAGCCGCTGCCCGTTACGGATGGATTCCGGCAGTTCCTGACCAGCGAATTCCTTTAAGCGGGGCTTGTAATCGAACAGGTCTAGTTGGGA
>JANXXI010000137.1 GCA_025350695.1 Acidobacteriota bacterium | reverse complement strand
CATGGACGCTAAGCGGAACACGGTGTTGCGCGTAACGGGCTTCTTGGTTTCGGCGTCCATCACGCCTTGCACGCTTACAAACGCGATCTTTCCTTTGCGAGCGATCAGCGTTACGGCGCCGGTGATGTCGCCCAAATCCATGTGCCGGGCGACCATGGATTCGATGCGCTTCAAACGGTCTGTAGAAAGGCCGGAATCCTCCGGGGTTGCGGTAGGCAGCGAAGCGGCGATGGCGGGCAACGCAGCTAAAAGCAGGGATAGAAAAAGTGTTTTGCTCATCGCAGATGAGGCTATCACATCCCACACGCTAAAATCTGCTTCCTCACCTTAAGATTTATCTGTTTTCAATAGGTTAGCTGCACGATACGATACCAGGGCGCGTTCAATCGACGCCAATTTTTCGCTTTGGCGTCTAGCCTGATACCATTCGACAAGCAGTGTGAGCCCTAAAATAGGATTCCGGCTGGCCAATTTGTTACGGCCCAGCCCTCGACTGGGCGGGAAATTGACCTCGCACGAACGCATGATTGGGAAGCACCTGCGCGCCTTCGCCCAGATTGCTTTCGCGAGCCGGGTACCGCGTTTGGAATTAGCTCAAGCGAACCTGGCGTGACTATCGCCGTGAAGTAGGAATGCTTGAAGGCTAAAGTAACACCTTCGGCGCCTGCGAGGAGCGAAGAGATTACTTACGCATCCCAGTCTCTCCGTTGGATATTTCTTTAGCCGAAATCAGTACCTTCGAGTCCTTTACGTTACTAACCCGTCGTGTACGTCGCACGCGCCACACCAACTAAATCCTGCTCCCCAACCACCTTCTGGCACTGCCCCGACCAATCCTTCGTAACGTAAAAACTCTGCTCAGCGTTCCCATTGCGCAGAACCATCACGTCATACAAGAGCCCCGCCGTAACCGCCGTCGAGGTGACCTTCAACGGTTCGCTTGCCGACTTCAACAGCTTCTTCTCCGCCAACCACCACATGCCGCCGTTCCGCACAACATACACTTCCTTTAACCGCCGCATACGACCGCCGGAACGGAAGTAACATCGGATCGCATCGCCATGAAGTTCCCGCACCCATGCCGGCAGATCGTTTTGCGACGCCTCACCTACCCACGATGCGACCCATCCACTCACGCCACGGAATGTGAAGCGCAATACACGCAATAAGACCGGCAGCAGCGCCAGCACACCCACGATCAGCGCCCCAATCACGGGCACGGCAATTTCCGGATGAGTAAAGGCTAGAGCCAACAGCGCCACCACACTGAAATCCTCGGCCACACTCATTGCTGAGTGTGATGCCGGGTCGGGGCTGGCATGCGCTATCAGCCGGGCTGCCGCCTTGGTCGAATGCGTTCCCAGTGCAATTGAACCTCCCGCCAACGCAGCCAAAACCTGCGCCGTGGGCGAAAGCTTCCCTGCTGCCTGCATCGCCAAGATGGCCGCGCCCAATGGTCGTATGAACGTATGAATTCCGTCCCATATCGGAGTAAAGAACGGAACTTTATCGGCCACGAATTCCGCCAGATACATGGCGCCGGCAAGAATCAAAACGATCGGGTTGGCTAGCACCTGCATCTCATGCGGCAGACCAGTAAGCCAACCCAATCGGATCCCCAATCCAACGGTCAACACAGCCGCATAGAGGTTAATCCCCGATACGAACGACATGCCAAGAATACTGGATAGGGTTTCAAGCATATTTAATCCCTCGTTATTTTGAGACAGCCTTGAAGATCACCATCAATAGCCCCGCGCCAAGAATCGACATAATCCAACCCGCACTTGCTCCGGGTGCATAGAATCCCAGCATGTGGCCAGCGTAATTCGCCACAATCGAACCGGCCATTCCCAACAACATGGTGCCTAGCAAGCCGCCTGGCGGCTCCTTGCCGGGCATCACGAATTTCGCGATGGCGCCCACAATTATGCCAATGATGCAGTTATACAGAATGTGCGTTAGTTCCATTTGTTCTCCTCGGTTCCCCTCAAATGTGGGGAGAAATCAAACCTACCACCTTGGCTAACTCTCGTCAATCGAGACGTGAGTCATTTATTTACAGGTACACACATTTTTCAGCGTCCTGGATGGTACCATCAGTACCAGAAAACCCCCAAACATGCCTCATCCAATTTTGGTAAGAGGAGCCCGTCAACTGCTTACGTTGCGCGGCCATGAACATTCCTCGGGACCCCGCCGTGGCGCCCAAATGTCCGATCTGGGAATTATTCAAGATGGCGCCTTGCTGCTTTCGGGAGGCGTGATCCAACACGTTGGGCCAACCCGGCGATTGGAAAATCTTGCCCAAGCCAAAAAAGCAATGGTGATCGACGCAACTGGAATGATAGTTCTCCCCGGCTTTGTCGATCCCGATTGCCAGTTGGTGACACCGGAAAAAGCAGCTTACCAAAGCCCCGCCAGTGTGAAAAAAATCGAACAGGATGCCAAACGGAAGTTGACGCAAATGCTCCGTTGCGGAACACTGTCCATGGATTCAGTTGCCGGCCCTGGCCTCGATGACGCCGATGAGGCAAGGGCGCTTAAAATAAATCACCGTCTGCAAGCCACCCACCCAAACATGATTTCCAGCTACGCTCCAGCAAACCCGTTGAACACGGATCTGGCGAAACTTGTGCGTCAGGACTTGCTTCAGTTTGTTGAATTCCAGACTGAGGGAAACGGTTGGACGAGCGAGGTTGCGCAGAATTGGAGAGAGCGATCAGCCCATCTGGGTTTTCTCATGAAGGCGAGAGCACAGAGCTTGAGTAGTTGCTTAAACCTGCCTGTGGAGCAAGTTTGTTTTGATGGCGAGGCGTCCGCCCGGGAAATCGAATGGGCTTCCGAACAGCGATGGGTTTTGTCTGGGTCACCGGTGCAGGCTCTGCGGCGCGGGGGGCGCAGTGGGCAGTGGCGGCAGATGGTGGAACAGTGTGTTGCGTTGGCCCTGGCTACGGGCGTCGCCGGAGTAAAAGGGGCCGCCAGCATGCAGATGATGATTGCACTGGCATGCTCCGAAATGGGGTTGACGATAGCGGAAGCCATCACCGCATCCACCATTAATGCGGCCCATGCGTTGGGCATTCAGGCCATCGCGGGATCGCTTGAACCTGGCAAGCGCGCCGACATTCTAATATTGGACGTGCCACACCACCACGAAATCTCCTATCATTTGGGAATCAACCTTGTTTCGAAGGTGATCCTACACGGCAAGATTTTTTGCCAGCAGATGGAGCTCGAATGGCCAGGCGCTTAGTTGAATGTGTTCCGAATTTTTCTGAAGGACGACGGGCGGAGGTGGTGGATCAAATTGCCTCCGCTGCTTTAAGCGTTCGCGGGGTGAAGCTGCTCGACCGGCAGATGGATCCTGATCATAACCGGTCCGTGTTGACCGTGGTGGGCGAACCGGAAGCCATTATGGAAGCCGCCGTGAAAATGGTGGGCGAGGCGGCCCGGCTAATCGACCTGAACCAGCACGTTGGCGTTCATCCGCGAATTGGAGCGGCCGATGTAGTGCCGTTTGTGCCGATGGAAGGAATCACTCTCGATGAGTGCGCCGTGGTGGCCGAACGCGCCGGCCAGGAAATCTGGAAGCGGCATCAGATTCCGGTCTACTTGTATGCAGCCTCGGCGAAGGATCCGGAAAGGGCGCAATTGCCCAATCTAAGAAAAGGTTCGTTTGAGGGTTTGCGCACTGCGGTGACGAATGACGCGGCGCGTCAACCGGATTTTGGCGGGAAGGCCCTGCATCCCACCGCCGGCGCGGTTGCGGTTGGCGCCAGAAAGTATTTGATCGCCTACAATTTTCATTTGGAAAATGCCGGCGTTGCCGAAGCGAAGACCATTGCGCGCGCAATTCGAGAATCCTCCGGAGGGTTGCCGGCGGTGCGGGCTTTAGGGCTGTGGCTTGATTCGCGTGACCTGGCGCAGGTTTCTGTGAACCTCATCGACTACGAGCGAACAACTCTGGGCGAGTTATTCGATGCCGTTGAGCGCCAAGCCGCAAAGTTGGGCGTCCGCGTCAAGTCTACCGAACTGATCGGCCTTGTGCCTCGGCAAGCGCTCGATCAGGCCGGCGCGCATTTATTGCGGGTAGAAAACTTCAGGGAAGGCATGATCCTTGAAAACCGATTGGCGGAGGAACTGCCCGTCGAGCCACTGGCTGATTTCCTGACGGACTTGAGCCCGGGACGCGCGGCCGCTGCGACTGCGGCGATGGCAGCTGCTGTAGCGGAAAAAATGGCCCGGATTTCGGGCGTGCCGTATCATGCATTCACAGCGGACCGCATCTGGTTGGTGGATGCCGCGGTGCGCGACGCGGTGGTGTTCGGACGGGCCCTCGAGACGGGCGAAGAGTCCGATTGGCTGGCTGCGACTAAGTTGCCGATCGAGGTGGCCACTCGCGCCGATGCCTTGGCCAAGAACATGGAGGCGTTGCGAGCGCAGGCACATCCGGAGTTTCAGACCGATGTGGAATCGGCGCTTTACCTGTGTAAGTCAGCAATCCAAGCGGCCATTACCTGCATTCAGCCGAACCTTACGCGGATTAAAAATGAGGAGACACGGAAGGAATTGAGTGCGCGGGTGTGGGCCTTGCAATAAATTAGAACGGGAGCCGGTCATAAATCGTGTGTTTCCGGTAAGCGTGCGTGACTGGAGTTCGAGGTAACTGTTACTGTGTGCCAAGGGCGGGAGGCCCTTGGGCATGAAAGGGCAAACAGGAGAGTATCGGAATGACGTAGAGCAAATAAGGCAGCGCTTTACCGA
>JANXXI010000126.1 GCA_025350695.1 Acidobacteriota bacterium | reverse complement strand
TTCAAGCACGGCGTGGAGCAGCAACGATTCGCTTCAGCTTCTAGTATTGCGTCCAATGTTCTAAGAATGCGCCGCCCTTTACCATAGAGCGGCGCATTTTTGTTTAAGTCGCGTCAATGGGGGTTGGGAACCCCTTGTTATGGCGAGGACGAAACCCGCATTCACCAACGAATCCAGTAAATTAGATACCAGCTAACCCGCGACCCATCAATAACTTCCAGCCCAATCGCCCTGAGCCACAAAGCCGGCGCGCGCTCCTCGCCCGGCTATCCTTTAACCAGAAATGAAGGACCTTCTCAATCACGTCGCCGGGCGCACGCAACTATTTCTCTCGCCCGATAACCAATCCCACGCCACTCTCCCCTCCGGCGCCGCCACACCCATCTACTCCGAAGATTTTTTCACCTTCCTCAACGCGCTCGCCGATGACAGGCAAATTGACATACCCAACGCCGTCAAACTCGGATTCGCCCTCCGCAAACTCGACGCTCGGGCACACGCCTCCCAACGCGTCCAGCCCGTCCCCCTTCGAACCTTTCAACCCGATCCTCAGACCCTGCTGATCGATCTCCACGACAACTTCGACGCCGTGGAACTTACCCGCAAATCCTGGAAAATCACCTCCAACCTCGATACCCAATTCGTTCGCCCATCCCTGAACCTTCCCCTCCCATCCCCAGAACCCCCGCTCCACGACCTGCCGACTTACCTCACCCAGATATTTCAACTCCAACCCGGACCCGCCCTTGAAATCGCCAATTGGCTCGCCACTGCCATGCTCCCCGATTCCCATCCGCCCATCCTGGTAATCACCGGTGAAGCGCGCTACCAAGCCGCCGAAAAACTCCGTAAAATCATCGATCCCGTCCCGCAGCCCCTTTTCCCTCTGCCCCATACTGCCGGTCAACTGGGCCAACTCGCACTCACCAACCGTGTTCTTGCCTTCGCCGCTTACGGCGGCATTTCCAAATCGAAACAGGCCGCGCTCGACCGGCTGCGCGCCGGAACAATGGTTCCGCTCAAAGAAACCAACAAACGCCGCGGCGCCATCTTCACCAAGGTCGCCCGGCCAATCATCATCGCCACGGAAACGAGTGTCGAAATCAGCCGCCATCAGATCAACATCGAAATCAATTGCGCAGGCCAAGGCGACCATCCGCAAATCCTCGGAGCATTGTTAAACTTGGTCGCCCAAACTCTCAACCGAGCCCATCTACCCGCTATCGAAATCGTCCCTGACACGCGTTCCCAGCAATCTCCGATTCCAAGAATCCAATCCGATGTCCCAGGCCCATGAGAAGGCAAGGCCAAGCTCCGGCCCCAATATGGAGTCACTCCGCAGCCATTCTCGTGGGTCTTTGACAACCGAATACAGGCCCTCCCATCCTCCGCGCCTGAACGCATCTTCAACTCCAGCTTAGTGGATTCAGTTGGGCCGACTCCGAGTCGGCGGGCGGCCCAAAAGGACGCCCCACCCAGGAGCTGGAGAAAAGACCATTCCTACGTCGCACCCTCGAATTCGATTCGCCTAGCCACCCCCCAAAGGCGGTAACATGGAAACATGAAGCGACGACCCGTTTGGGGAGCGCTCCTGCTAGGCTCAGTCTTGACCCAGCAGTCGCTGGCGCAGAATGCGCCGACTTACGCAATAGAAGGCATTGTCAATGCCGCCACCAACCGCCCCGGAAAACTCGCGCCCAATGCCATCGCCACCATATATGGAAAGGATCTGGCCAAGATAACGGCCAGTGCCGGACCACGCGAAATTCTTTCCGGAACATTGCCGTACACCTATGACCAGAGTTGCGTCACGATTCTGGTCGACGGGGTTTTCGCTCCACTGCTCTTCGTGTCTCCGAACCAGGTGAACTTCTTGGTCCCAGCGAAATTGCGGCCAGGCCAACGCACTCTCTCCCTAATCTGCGACACTCGCGCCGGTCCGAAATTGACAATAGAATTAGCGGACGCCGCTCCCGGTGTTTTTCAAAGCGGCCCCACCGCCTTGATCGCCACCCACGCTAACGGAGAATTGTGCACTCCCTTAATACCAGCCTCGGCTGGCGAGATCATAATTCTCTACGCCGCCGGATTAGGCCAAACAATCCCTGCGATTACTACGACCGGGCAATTCGCCCAACAAGCCGCCCAAATGGAGCAATTGGCTACCTTTCAAGTCTTGGTAAACCGCACCCCACTCCCGGCCCAATCCATCCTCTACGCCGGAGTCACCCCAGGATTCGCCGGACTCTACCAAATCAACCTGCGTCTGCCCGATATCATTGAGTCACCCCTCGAAGTACAACTCCGCGCCGGTTCCGAACTATCCCCCCCAGGCCTATACATCAAGTAAGGCCTACCCGGGGTCGGCGGGCGGACCCAAGTCTGCCCTGCTCAGGAGTTGGGAAACTTATCCCCCTTCCGCGTGTTCTATGTAAGATAGAGGCGACGAACAATTTATGAAAACCCCCGTGTCCGTTCTGAAATCTTTGTTAACCGTAACCAGCCTTTTGGCGCAAACCGAAAAGCCCGCCTCTTTCGTCATCGATCCCGGGACTCGCATCCCTCTCAGACTAATCAACAGCGTTTCAACCAGGAATGCCGCCGAAGGGGATCGCGTCTATCTCGAAACCGCATTCCCCATCTTGGTCGGCAGCAAAATCGTAATCCCCGTAGGCAGCCATGTCGCCGGAACCGTCACCCAAGTGAAAAAACCAGGCAGGGTAAAGGGACGTGGCGAATTATATGTTCGCTTCGATAGCCTGATTCTCCCAACCGGCGCCGGCAGGGATTTTCGCAGCAGACTTGGCGCAATCGACGGTTCATCCCGTGACGAACTCGATAGGGCCGAAGGAAAAGTTATCAGCGAAGGGCACAAGGCGGGCGACGCCGCCATTGTCGGAGGCATCGCCGCAATCGGCGCGTCAACCGGCGGCCTCATTGCCGCTCGCACTGCCGCTAGCGGATTAAAGGGCGTATCGATCGGGGCAGGAATCGGAGCCGCGGCCGCAATGATAGGTATCCTCGCCACCCGAGGCCCGGACGCCATGCTTGCTCGCGGTAGCACCGTCGAAATGATCCTCGATAGACCCCTCGAATTCACACCAGAGGAGCTTGATTTCGGCTCAAGCTCGCGTTCCAGCCCTCAGATTCAATCTCCGGAGAATCTTCCTGCGAAAAAGGGAGGCTCTATTCCCGGGTCACGGAATCCTTTGGGCCGGGTGCCTTAGTATTGATTATCTTTGACTGAATCATCACTGCACCCCAACAAAGTTGGAGGTGATACCTCCTCCTTAGGTCGTAATCCCGAGTCAACCTTAAAAATTACTAACTACTTTTTCGATTCCAGC
Organism: Acidobacteriota bacterium; assembly: GCA_025350695.1. Taxonomy (GTDB): domain Bacteria; phylum Acidobacteriota; class Terriglobia; order Bryobacterales; family Bryobacteraceae; genus JANXSF01. The sequence goes on along the minus strand of JANXXI010000126.1, from coordinate 20,718 downwards.
CTAATCAACTCCCAGGCACTCGCCGATAGACTTAGTGAGAAGCCATGGATCTTGGATCTTTAGATATTCAAATATTCGTTAGCCTGGTAGTTGTACTGGGAGCCGCTTTTGTCGCTCTTGTGTGCGATTATCTCAAGGGTAACAACGAGCAGTTGAGAGAGAAAAACGTGGAGCTTCGAGTTCGAAGCGAGGAACGAGAGCATAGGTGGCTGCTCGATCCCGGAACTCTCGTACCACAGACTCTCTTCCAGCAATTCTTTGCGGCCGCTCGGCAAGCAGGTTGGACGCCGGAGGTTGTGGCCCAAACTGCCCAAAGAACCGCCGCCAATCCGCGCAGAGCTACCGCTGCGGCGCCGGAACCAAGCAGAGTTGACCTTGAGGCATTACGCCGCCGGGCAGACTCTTTTGATATCCGGGCCGACGACCAAAAACGCGAAAATATCGCCCAGGCCCCGCCAGTCGCCGCAAGAACACCAAGAAAATCGGCTGAGGATTTTGTCAGCCCGGACGTACTGACAAAAATCGCAAGCATCGCAGAGCCTGTTCTGGTCGGCGTTGCCGTCTCCGAAACCACAACTGACTCCGCTGATACGGTAGTTGCGCTGACGCCGGAACCTGAAGCGGTCGGCGACCGCAAGACAGCCGCTGGATCTCACAACACCTTTGCAGTGGGAGAAAGTGCCCGAGGCGAAATTCAGAGGTTGAAAGAGCAAGCAAAAGCCAAATTTGCTTCTCAGCTGGATCAGCATCCTCTCAATGCATCACCGGAAGATTCCATTTTCAACGAGAACGCCAACGAAGAAAATCTTGGTGATTTGGTGGTTGGCCTGAACCTTGGTGAGGAACTTCAGCATGTCTCCAATCCCGGCTTCGATCCAAGCGAGCAGGAGCGAGTGCCGGTAGAAAGCGCGGCCCAGTTGCAACTGGAAATCGAGCGAGTCACAACCATATACGGTTTGGAAAAACTCGCTGATAAGAGACCTGCCGACCCGAAAAATGTTCAGCCTATCGTAATGCAACCGGAACAGTCGATTGCAGAGCTTGAACTCCTCGAAAAGTTGCGACGGATTGCTACTCCAACTAAAGTCCAATCAATTAGCCCCGAGCAAGGCCTGCTGGACCAAATCATTCGCGAAACGGTTGAAGCTGCGCCTGTCGGGCAAGAACTATCGGAAGAATCCTTGCAGGCGAACAATGAGCAGTTGCTTGAACCTGCCTACATTAATACCGAAAATGCGGAAGCTACTGAATATCGCAGCCATAGCTTCAGTTTTAGTCATCCAACTTCCAGCTCCACTAGAGAGACTGCGCCAGAACCTACCGATCACGATGCAATCCTTCGTGAACTGCTCAGCCGAAAGGATGACCTCCCCCCTGACGATGACACGTTTGATGCCGAAGTCCTGGTGGAAGAGCCAGCCGCGTTAAACCATCCCGAACTCACCTTTAGCGAGGGATTGGATCGCCTGACTGCCTCTACGGCCCGGCCGGAACCGCCGGCATCATTTTTCGAGGGAGATGCTCCGTCTCTTGAGGAATTTCAGGAATTAAGCTTGCCGCCAGGTCTGCATGACAAGAGCACTTTCGCCCCACTCATCGACACGGGAAAATCCGTCAGCGGCGTCGTGATCTATGCCGGACTAAATGACTACGCTAAGCTCACCGAAGGGAAGACAAAACAACAGATTGACGAATTGTTGCATCCAGCGACGAAACTGATTGCCAGCATTGTTCGCGATAAGGACTTTGCCGCAAGAGTTAGCGAGGATACCTGGCTAATGGTGTTCTGCGGGGAATTAGGAAACGCGGCCCAACGTCGCATCGATGCAGTTTCCGAAAAGTTTTGGGACTTTCAACTTCGCAATCTTGGACAGGCGGCGCTCACCTTCAGTACAGGCGCCGTGCAAGTGGAAAAAGAGTCACTGACCGATGCCGTCGCTGCCGCCAAGGAAAGAATGGAGCAGCTGCGGAACAAAGGGAAGGGCAGTGCCGCGGGTACTAGAAAAAAGGCCGTCAATAGCTAAATCGAAAGCCAGGTTTACAAAAAACAACCCCGGAGCTAACAAGTCCGGGGTTGTTCTCGTCTGGTCAAGGCCATTTGGTCTAGTCCAATCTCGCCAGTCGTAGAGAGTTGGTAACAACCAGCACACTTGAGGCAGCCATGGCCCCGGCTGCTATCATCGGTGACAAATCCCAGCCCAGCCACTGTTTGAACGCCCCAGCCGCTAGAGGTATTGCGAGCAAGTTGAACACAAAAGCCCAGAACAAGTTTTGTCGGATTATGCGCATCGCCGCCTTCGCGATTCCGATACTCTTTGGTACCAAGGAGACATCCGGGCGCAGAAGTGCGATATCGGCCGAAGCGATCGCGATGTCGGTTCCCGAACCCATCGCTATTCCCACATTGGCCTTCACCAAGGACGGCGAGTCGTTGATTCCGTCTCCTACCATAGCCACCTTCTTACCTTCTTTTTGCAGGGAACCTATCTTCTCTAGTTTCTGTCCAGGCAATTGCTCAGCCAGCACCGAATCAATTCCAAGCTGATTGGCGATTGCTTGCGCCGCGCTCGTTCGATCCCCGGTCAGCATCAACACGCTGAGCCCCATATCTTTTAATGATGCTATAACTTTGCTTGATTCCACCCGCGGCACATCAGCCAATCCAATTCTGCCAAGCAGAGCGCCGTCGACCGTGACCCTAAGCACGGTCGCCTCCGCCGGAAAATCGATCGCCGTGGGATCCGCCGAAATGGCAACGCGCTTGCCCTCAACAAGTCCGGTGACGCCCCGGCCCGGCTGCGATTCAAACTCGGACACCTCGATCCGTCTAAGCCCTTCCGCCCTCGTGACGATCGCCTTCCCATACGGATGCTCGCTGTTCCGCTCAACCGCTGCTGCCATCTCGAGCAACTGCTCTTCCGAGGAGCCGGCTTCCGGCCGCACCGTCGTCACTCTTGGCTTTCCTTCGGTCACCGTCCCCGTCTTGTCCAACACCACCGTGTCGATTTCCGCCGCGCTCTCCAACGCTTCCCCGCTCTTGAATAAGATGCCTAACCGCGCCGCTCGTCCTGTTGCCACCAGCACCGCCGTCGGCGTAGCCAATCCTAACGCGCAAGGGCAGGCAATGATCAGCACCGACACAAAGCGCAATAGCGCCGTCTCCAAAGGATCCACCGCGGATGCTATGAAGTACCAATACAAAAACGTGGCAATCGCGATTGTCAGGCAGGCGGGAACGAACCAGGCGCTGACCCGATCGGCCAAGCGCTGCACCGGCGCCGTCTGCCCCTGGGCCTGTTCCACCAACTCCACGATCCGCGCCAGCATGGATTGTTCCACACTCTTCGTCACGGAAACTCGTAGACTCCCGGAACTATTTACCGTCCCGGCGAAGACGGCCGCGCCCTGCGCTTTCTCCACAGGCATGCTCTCACCCGTCAACATCGACTCATCAATGTTGGAGTTGCCTTCGGTCACCACGCCGTCCAGCGGGACTCTTTCTCCTGGCTTGATAAGCAGAACATCTCCGGGCCGGACATCTTCAATCGGTACGTCGATTTCCACTCGCCGTTTGATCACCCGCGCCGTCAACGGCGCAAGCGCTGCCAACTGGCGGATGGCGTCTCCGGTATGCGCTCGGGCTCGCGCCTCAAGCATTCTTCCCAGAATGATAAGGGTCACAATTACCGCCGCTGATTCGAAATAGACCATGTGGCGATGCGTTACTACAGCCCAGCACGAGTACAAGTAGGCAGACAATGACCCAAGCGAAATGAGCGTGTTCATGTCCGAAGCGCCTCGCCGCAACGCCTTTGCCGCACCAGATAGGAACGGCCAGCCACAGTAGAAAACCACTGGGGTCGTCAGGACCAGTTGCACCCACAACGACCCCGGAAAATCGAACACTCCGTGCCCCATCGCTATGACAAACACCGGCGCCGTAAGCGCCACGGCAACAATGAAGCGCTGACGCATCTCCGAGAACTCTTGCGCCTCGACTTCGGCCGTGTTTTGCGATTCCGCAACCCCATATCCGGCCCGCGAGACTGCGGCGGCCAGCGCTTCTTTTCCGGTCACGTCCGGTTCAAAAATCACCGTCGCCCGGCGAGTCGCGAAATTGACTGTCGCCTGTTTTACGCCGCCCTCATGCCGCAACGCCTCAGCCACGGTGTTTGCGCATCCGGCGCAAGTCATGCCCTTAATCGGAAGATCGATTCGCGCTGCGCTGGTGCTCATCGTAAAGCCGATTCGATCGCCTCCAACTCCTTACCTGCCTCGGCGTACTTCCCTTGTGACATCAAGTCCCGATACCGCTTCATATGACTGCGGGCATTCTCCAGGCGGTCGGTCTGCACCGGAACTGCCGACAGCGCTTGCCCAGCCAAAGGCGCCACTCCGGGCTGCGTGAACTGGGTCGGCACTACCTTCGTCCCGGCGATCTCGGCCAACCCTTGTTCATAGCTATCGGCGTAGACCATACGGTTTCCAATCGCCATAACCACTTTCTTCAGCTGTGGCATCTTTGCCTGCGACGCTTGCAAATACAACGGTTGGATGTACAGGAACGTGTTGTCAATCGGCAGCACTTGCATTTGCCCATTCACCACTTGCGACCCCTGCTGGTTCCATAGCGTCAGGTCTTTCGATATCTGCTGGTCCTGATTCAAACGCGCTTCAATCTGCATCGGTCCGTAGAATAAAGCTTCCTTGGGCAACTCCACGAACACCAGTTCGCCCAGGTTCTCTTTGTCGCATCTGCCCACCATCATTCCAATCAAGTTGTCCTTGCCTCTAGGTGTAAAGGGAATGGTCAACATAAATTCAGGTTCTGTTCCACCAGGCAAGGTCGCTATCTGATAGGAGGGCGCGACTCGCGCAGCCTTTTCCGCGGTCGTTCGTGTCTCTCTCGAAGTCGACCAAACATCGGCCTTGTTATAGAACGAATCGGCATCCAACATGTGATAGGTCAGGAACAGTTCCGCTTGAACGGTAAACATGTCTTCGGGATACCTGGCATGTGCTTTGAGGTCCGCAGGCATCGCCGATTGTGGCATTAGCAGACCAGGGAAAAGTCCCTGATAGGCCTGAATAATTGGATCATTGGAATCGAACACGTAAAGCTTCGTTTCGCCGGTGTAGGCATCCACTGTAGCCTTCACCGAGTTTCGAATGTAGTTGATTACTCCAAACTTGTCGCTGTAAATCTTCTGCGAATATGGATGAGTATCCGCAGTTGTATAACCGTCGATCAGCCACACCAGCCGGCCTTCTTTGCTTATCACCAGATACGGATCGTGGTCCCACGTAAGGAAGCCGGCAATCTCGTTCACTCGTTCTTGCACCTTGCGATGAATCAGCATCCGGCTGCCGTCAGTCAGGTAGCCCGTCAGCAATATGTTGTAGTCGTTGTAATAGATCGCCGAAGCAATTCGCAGTGGCCATCCACTGATTGCTATGCCGCCTGGTCCGGTGTACTTGCTATGAACATTTTCGGAACCCGAAGGATAGTTGAATTCCATCAATTGTGTGTTCACGAAAACTGGTTCATGGCTCGATTCTCCATAGTAGATTTCTGGCTGAGTCAGTTTCAAGTCCGGCGTCGTTATCTTTGGCGGGGCATCATGCACAAACAAGTTGGGAAGTCCCCCGGTGGTGATTTGATTCGCATCCGCCGCCACCACTCCGTACCCGTGCGTGTAAGTGAAATGAGTGTTCGGCCAATTTTTCCGGGCATCGCCTAACTGCTCCATATCCAGCTCCCTGGCGGTCAAGAGCACTTGACGCATTTGCCCTTTCAATACATAGCGGTCCACGTCCGTGTCTTGAAATCCATACGGACGCAAGGGTTGTAACTGCGTCACAGTGTCATGAAAAGCGCGCCAATCCCAGATGCGGACCGTTGAAAGCAACGCCTTGTTTTTTTCCAGATTGATGTTGCCTTCCGGAGCCGCGGCGTACTTGATGGTTTTCTCGCGGCCGCTTAGCGCATACGCCGCTCGCGTTGCTTCCATGTGATGCGCAACGTAAGGTTTCTGCAGCGAAATTTCATTTGGCTTTACGTACAACGAATTCACAATTGGCGGGACTATCCCCTGAACTCCCCAAATCACTAAAACCAGTAGAATCGCTTTGTACTTGCCAAACGCGCAGCACACGGCAACCACGAAGAAGCCCGCGATGGCCATCAAGAGTAGCGGAAGCTTGACGTGCTCAGCCACATAGTCGATACCCGTCATGAAGTTGTGCCGATCGTAAAGCAGGCCATACCTGTCGAAATAGCACTTCACCATTTGTCCAAGAAAAAATATCGCGGTGGTGACGCGCAAGAAATTAGAGTGAGCCCAGCTATCAAACAAGCGCGGTGAAATCTCTATGGGGCCCATTTGATTCATGCCCATTCCAAAGTTCGGCAATGACCATATGGTCTTCGAGATTGCAAACACCGCGGCACAAGCGAATGCCAGGGCTAACAGGAAATTAAGAAGAGCCAGATAGAAAGGATAATCGAACAGATAGAAGTTCAGCGGCATCCCGAACGCTGGGTCCTTCCAGCTTGAGGCCGCCACTCCTTGGCCTGCTAAGAACAATTGCACGATTCTGGGTTGGATAGAAGCTTTAGCGATGAGAAAACTGACAACCAGCAAAACGAGCGTCGAGATCTGGGCATACTCGCGGTGCATTCCCAACCCCGTGTTCACCGATTTAAGGGCCCGGGCATGGACCGTGAACAGGACTAAGAATGCGAGGATGGCGCCAATAACGTACGGGAGCGGATCGTACAGCCAGAAGCGAAACCAAGTGTCTAACTGGCCGATCTCTTGCCACCATTGGTAATCAATCACCCAGCCAGCGATGGTTCTGGAAAAGAAAAACAAGAGGAAAAACACCAACAAGAAAGGGGCTGCTCTGCGTGACATGAAAGACTCCTCGGAACTAGTTTACTTCTTCGCGCCTTCTTTTACGTCTTTTCTTTTCAATAGAATAAAGCGTCCGCATATATTTTGCGACTACGCCCCAAACCTCGGAATCTAACTTAATAGCGGGATGAATCCGCTCGGAGAACTTGTTGCCGCTGGAAAACTGTATCCTCCTGGGAATAGGATGCCTCGCAGGCATCTCTTTGTTCACAATTATTCGGCGGCAGAAAAGCGAGGTCGCACCAATTGCCGCCCAAGACTTGGCGGATCTGCTCGCCCAAAAACGAACTAACACGGGGATAGACTTGGCAAGCCTATCTCGATTGAGCCCAGTGTTGGTGGTCTTTTTGAGGCACGCTGGATGCACCTTCTGCCGGCAAGCCGTTTGCGACGTGGCGCAGTCAAAACGGAAGCTTGAGGAGGAGGGGGTCCGAGTTGTTTTTGTCCACTTTGGAAACGCGGAAGCCAGCGAGACGCTGTTCCGCATGAACGGAATCGTCTCCCCCGAAACAATTTATGACGATGATCAGCAGCTTTACCGGGCTTTCGGACTACGGCGCGGTACCCTTTCGGAAGTCGCCAGTCCCCGCGTAATCTGGCGAGGCATTCGGGCCGGCCTGATTGATGGCCATGGGATCGGAAGGCCTGAAGGAGACGTCCTTCAATTGCCGGGGGTCTTTCTTTTGGACGACTGCACGATCGCCAGGAGTTTTCGGCACAAATCCGCAGCCGACCGTCCCGATTACCTCGCAATCGCCTTGCCACAAAGTACTGGATCAATGGAATAAAATGATTAGGCCCTGTGTCCTACTTAACGCACCTCGCATTATTCGTTTTGGCCCCTGCCGCATTTAGTCAATCGTTTGACAATGCGGTTAAGCCTTTGCTTCTCAAGTTTTGCGTCGGATGCCACAATTCGCAACTCTCTTCTGGCGGAATCAACTTAGGCAAATACAGTAGCGTTTCTGAAGTGGTTACTATCAAAGACCGAAGTCTTTGGGAAACGGTGGTGCAAAAGATCGAAGCTGGCGAGATGCCTCCGAAGGGCTCCCCGCGCCCGGCGCCAGCCCAAATCACTCCACTGGCGAAGTGGGTGGAGACAACTTACGCCCGTCTCGATCTGCAAACGCAGCCGGACCCGGGCCGCGTCACGACCCGCCGGCTCAACCGTTTCGAATACAACAACACGGTGCGCGACTTGCTGGGAGTCGACCTGAACGCTTCAGAAGATTTTCCCATCGACCCTTACGGCTACGGCTTTGACAACATCGGCGACGTTCTTTCGCTGTCTCCGGTACTGGCGGAAAAATATCTTCGCGCGGCCGAACACGTGGCCAATATAGCCATACCACCGGCTGAACCACTGAAGCCGAATATGTCCCGCTATGTTGCCGAACGTATCGGCCAAGCCAAGCAATTACGGATCACCACTTTCCACGAATTCCCGGTGGATGGCGAGTACACGCTGAGGTCCGCCTGGTTTCAAGGATTGAAAGTGGGGTCATTGCTTGAAGGGAAGCTTTATCTCGATGGAATCGAAATTTCCCGGCATCCACTGAAAGTCTTTACCGAAATGGATCGTGGCTTTCAAAAATCTGGAGTTGCCGTTACGGCGGGACGTCACCGGATCGACGCGGAAATAAGCTACTTGGAAAAGTTCAAAGATCCGCCTTACCTTGAATATATCCAGGTTTACGGGCCGGATCGGCAACGCCCACTTGTTGAATCTGGCGCCTACAGGAAGCTTTTCTTGTGCGGCCACGCACCTGGAGTGCACAACCAAACGTGCGCACGACGTATTTTGGGTCCTCTAGTTCGCCGGGCCTATCGCCGGTCTGCCGCCGAGCAAGATTTGCAACCTTTGCTTGCCATGGTGGTCAATGTCGAGCGACGTGGCGATACTTTAGAGTCCGGGGTGCGCTTGGCTCTCCAAGCGATTGTAATGAATCCCACTTTCCTTTTTCGCATTGAGCGCGACTCGAGGCCAAATGGAACGGTGCATCGCATCTCGGACTTGGAGCTTGCTTCGCGTCTTTCCTATTTTCTTTGGAGCACGATGCCCGATGATGAACTGCTGACGCTGGCCGAGGCTGGACGGCTCCACAATATCGAAACGCTTCGTGCGCAAACTCGGAGAATGCTGCTTGACGCGCGGGCCAAAGCTCTGGCAACCAACTTCGCGGCGCAATGGCTGCAGTTCCGCAACTTGGATGTGCTGAAGCCCGACCCGATCAAGTTTCCAGAATACAACTACGCGCTGAGCCGAGCTATGCGCACGGAAACAGAAATGTTCTTCGACGCCGTTAGAAGGGAAGACCGTAGCATCCTTGATTTCGTGGATGGCAAGTTCAGCTATTTGAATGATCAACTGGCCAAACACTACGGAATTGCGGGGATAGCCGGTTCTGAATTTCGCCGCGTTGCACTGGATAGCGCTGAACGAGGAGGCGTGCTTACCCATGGTAGTGTCCTGACGGTTTCCTCCTACCCCACCCGCACTTCGCCGGTAATCCGCGGCAAGTGGGTTCTTGAAAACCTTCTGGACACTCCACCGCCACCTGCTCCAGCTGACGTGCCTCCGCTTGATGAATCGGCTGTGGGCGCCACTGGATCGATGCGGGCCCAAATGGAAAAGCACCGGGCTAATCCTGTCTGCGCCGGTTGCCATGCCCGGATGGATCCGATTGGTTTTGGGTTAGAGAATTATGATGCGATTGGCCGGTGGCGGACGAACGACGGGGCATTCCCGATCGATGCCACGGGTGTTCTGCCCAGTGGGCAGCAGTTTGCGGGGGCCTCGGAGTTGAAGGGTATTCTGCGCCAGAACTCGCAAATTTTCACACGCGCGCTTTCTGGAAAGTTGTTGACGTATGCGCTGGGCCGGGGGCTTGAATCCTACGACCGGCAAGCCTTGGGAAGGATAACCGGCCGAGTTACCCAAAAGGGTCACAAGTTTTCGGAATTGGTTTTGGCTATTGTAGAAAGTGTGCCGTTTCAACAGCGGCGATCGGTTGATAAAGTTGATAAGGTTGATGCGAAGGTAACAAGATGAGACCTCTTCCGAGACGAACGTTTCTCCGTGGCATGGGCGCGGCAATCGGCTTGCCGATGCTTGAGGCGATGCTGCCGGCTTTTGGAGCCAGTAAGGATAGTGCTCCGCCTACGCGTTTGATGTTTGTCTACGCGCCGACCGGGGCTATTCCTAAATATTGGTATCCGGAGAGCACGGGCCGCAATTTCGAGTTTCCGCGCACACTGAAGCCGCTTGAGCCCTTCCGCGAGAACGTTTTGGTGCTGAGCAATCTTGCCCACCACAATGCGCTTTCTCTAGGGGATGGTAATGGGGACCACGCGCGCGCGGCCTCTACCTATTTGACTGGGGTTCACATCAAGAAGACTGAGGGCGCTGACTTACGCGCCGGTATTTCCGTCGACCAAATTGCCGCTAACAAGTTTGCTTCGGCGACTCGCTTCCCATCGCTCGAACTGACTTGCGAGGATAGCCGTCAGGCCGGGGCCTGCGATAGTTACAGTTGCGCCTATCAAAACATTTCCTGGAAGTCGGAGACCCAGCCGTTGCCGCCGGAAATGAATCCACGCCAGGTTTTTGAGCGCCTCTTTGGTGGCCTGGACCTGAGCGCGAACGAATCCGTACGAGCCAGACAGCAGGCTGACCGGAAGAGTATTTTAGACCTGACGATGCGCGATGCCAAGCGCTTGCAGATGAACCTGGGTCCGACTGACGGGCGCAAGCTTGATGAGTACTTCACGGCTATTCGCGAGGTGGAACAACGAATTGCCAAGCCGGGCAATAGTGTTACTCCGAGCCTTGAAAAGCCCTCCGGCATACCAGTTACGTTTGGGGAGCACGCACAGCTATTGTTGGAACTGGCGGCTTTGGCGTTCCAGGCTGATCTTACCCGTGTCTGTACCTTTATGATGGCTCGCGAAGGCGGGGTGCGAACGTATCCGGAGATTGGCGTACCGGAAGCGCATCACTCCTGCTCGCACCACAAGGGGGACCCGGAGTTGATCGAAAAGGTGGCGAAGGTTAGTGACCATCATGCGCTGCAGTTTGCCTGGTTGGTGGGGAAACTGAAATCCATGCGTGAAGGCGACGGTAGTTTGCTGGATCATTGCGCAATAACGTATGGTGCGGCGATTGGGGATCCTAATGTTCACGATCATCTGCATTTGCCGACCGTTTTGGTTGGGGGCGGGAGCGGAAGGATTAAGGGCGGGCGGCATATCCGGTATGCAGAGGGAACTCCAATGTCTAATCTTCATCTTTCGATGCTTGACGTTGCGGGGGTGCCCGCGGAGAAGCTGGGGGATGCTACGGGGAAGCTGACTGAGTTGGGGTTGGGCTAGGGGCTCCTCCGGTGTCGAGGTCGTCTGGAGATTTGAGGCTGTTTCCGTTACCTGAGCAGTCGAGCCAGCAAGACAACCGATAACTAGCTTTTTGTTGTATTATCAATGTAATCCTTTCTACCTAAGCGGTTAGAGTTTAGCCGACTGACCAGGAAGCGAATGTTTAATACCGAATTCAGGAGGTCAAGAAAATATGTTTAAATTGTTATGCCATGTTGCTACATGCGTCACCGTATGCGCGACATCGCTTTATGCCCAATCCGAACGCGGCACTATCACTGGAACTGTCAAAGACGCTACAGGCGCCGTTATTCCGAGCGCCAAAATCGTTCTTACAAATTCCCAGACTGGTGTCGCTAACACTCTGACGTCTAATTCCGCGGGTGAATTTACTCTGCCCCAGCTACAGGTTGGAGTTTATAACCTGCGCGTGGACAAAGAAGGTTTCCGGCCCGCCAGCATTATCGGCCTAGTTCTTAACGCCTCGGCGACCGTTCGCGCCGATGCCACTCTTGAAATTGGCGCGTCCGCGCAGGCGATTGAAGTCTCGGCCAGCGCCCTTGCACTGGCCACCGAAAACGCTAAATCAAGCGTCACGATCGACAATAAACTGGTGGATGAACTACCGCTCGTCGTCGGAGGGACGATGAGAAGTCCATTCAACCTGGCCGCACTGACGCCCGAAGCCAAGAACGTCGGCGGCGACCAGGGATTCATCCTTGGCGGGGGACAGGCTGCGGGTTATGGCACTAATCTTGATGGTGTTTCAGCCAACACAACAAGAGCCCTTACGCAGAGCTGGGTGGCCGTCAACGCGCCGTCAATCGAAGCGATCACCGAATTCACCGTGGACACCAACGGGTTCAAAGCAGAGTTTGGCCAAGCAACCGGCGGGATCATGAGCTTCGCTTCCAAATCCGGCACCAACAGCTACCACGGCACGGCGTATGAGTTCCTTCGCAATAACGCGCTGGACGCGAACAACTTTTTCAACAACGCACGCGGAATTGACCGCCCCATTTACAAGCAACATGATTTCGGCGCCTCCGTTGGAGGCCCGGTTTGGATTCCAAAGCTCTACAACGGACGCAACAAGTCCTTCTTCTTTTTCAGTTACGAAGCTTTCCGCAACCGCGAGGGCGCGACCGGAGCGCAGCGCACAGTGCCCACGCCGGAAATGTATGGCGGCGACTTCCGCAACTGGGTAAATGCGGCCGGACAACAGATCCCAATTTACAACCCAATTTCGCAGACAACCGACGCAGCCGGAAATGTTACGCGTTCGGTCTTCCCGAATAATCAAATTCCCGCCAGCCTCTTTGACCCGGAAATTGTTAAGGCGTTAGGAGTGTTCCGCAGCGGCGCAACACCTACACCGAACAACGGCGCTGCCCCAGGAACTCTAGCCTACGTGCAAAACAATTACCTGGTAACCGGCGGCTCTGTAATTCGTCCCAATACGAAGATCAGCGTCAAGGGCGACCACGTCTTCAGTCCCAAGCACCGCATTTCCGGCTACTGGGGCTACAATCGTAGTTTTGAAAAACCAAGCGCCAACGGCCCACCTGATTTACCGGGCCTTTTCGTAAACTACAACGATACCCGCCGCCCGTCGGACGTTTTCCGCGGCAGTTGGGATTGGAACATCTCTCCCACCATCTTTAATCATTTCTATGGCGGCGGTAACAATTGGAAAGAGAATCACGATCCGCCTCAAGCCACGGTCTTGAGCGGCATTAATTGGAAAGACAAGTTCTGCGCCATCAACGTCGCAGAATGTTCCCAGAACCTGGTTAACATGAACTTCTCCAATAACTACAGCCAGTGGGGCGGACGCGCCAACAATGGGTCGGAGAACTTCATCAAGCAGTTCGCCAATGATGTGACGATCATCAAGGGTAGGCACACGATCAAGTTCGGCGCACAGGCAATGTACCAGTTCTACAATGGCTTTGGCCGCCAGTGCGTTTCCGGCTGCATGACTTTCGATTTCAAGAACACCGGCAGACCGGGCGACACCAACTTCACAACCGCCGGCGGCAGCCCCATCGCCTCCATGCTGCTCGGCTATGCCGCCGACGGCGTGGCGGAAACCGTCCGCTACATTGGTCAACAGTGGCCCTCTTACTCGGGCTTTGTCCAAACCGACTGGCGCGCGCGCCCGAACTTGATGCTGAATCTCGGGATCCGCTGGGAGACCATGTTGCCCCCAAGCGGCGAGAACGACAGCTGGAGCGACTTCAATCCGAACCTTGCCAACCCGAAGGCAGGTAACATTAAGGGAGCGCTCATTTATGCCGGTACCGGCGAGGGCCGCCAAGGATCGCGAACGTTGGCCGATAGTAACTTCAAAAATTTCGGTCCGCGTTTCGGCATGGCTTACACACACAAAGATAAGACCGTCATTCGCGCCTCGGCTGGTTTGAGCTATGGCAATATCACCACGGTGACTGGCTCCACCCACCAGCGTGGCTTCACGCTTGGACTGAACTTCCCGGACAACAGCAACGGAGTCCTGCCGTCTTACCGAGTTAGAGATGGATTGCCCGCCTGGTCGGCGCCGCCGTTCATTGACCCGAGCTTCGCCAACCGCGACGCCATGCCGTGGTGGCAGGGTAAAGAGGCAACCAAGCCGCCAGCCTTCGTTACCTGGAATCTGTCGATTCAGCGTCAACTGTCGCCCACGATGGTGATGGAAACCTCTTACAACGCCTCGCTCGGCTCTGGCCTGCAGGCTGGTTTGCTCAACTACAACCAACTCGATCCTAAACTGCTGACGCAGTATGGCGCAACGTTGTTGAATTCTCGTTTTGATTCCGCAGCAGCTGTCGCGGCGGGTATCAAGGCTCCCTACTCGTCCTTCGGCGATGCTCCTGGGTTAAGAGGCACGGGCGGTTGGGGAACGCAGGCAACGGTTCGTCAGGCGTTGCGTCCCTACCCGCAGTACAGCACCATCGACACTGGTTCTGGCGGAGGCGATCACTCCGGCCACTCCACCTACCATGCCGGTATGGTCCGGTTTGAGAAGCGTTATTCCGGGGGCCTTCAGTTCCAGACTTCCTACGTGTTTTCAAAAATCCTCACCGACGCGGATAGTTACTGGATCGGTGGTCAGGCCATGGATCAGTTCAACCGAGGTCTGGAGAAATCCATCGGCCAATTCGACGTGACGCATAACTTCAAGATTGGAACCGTTTACGATTTGCCGTTTGGCAAGGGCAAGCGCTTCCTTGGAAGCAATAGGGCCGCGAGCCTAATCGTCGGTAACTGGCGCGTTTCCGGAATCGCCTACTACTCAAGCGGACTGCCGCTGGGCCTGGGCACAAGCAACTCGCTGCCGTTGTTCAGTGGTTCGCTGCGGCCAATTATTTCGACCTACGACGGATGGCAGGGGTCCACGAAGAACGGCAAGTTCGATCCGTTTGTTGACCGTTTCACACAACCGAATACCTTCTTCCCGGCCCAGCCGGCGAACACATTCGGAAATCAGACGCGCTACAATCCGAACTTCCGGCAGTTCGGCAACTACAACGAGAACATCTCACTCTCCAAGACGTTCCCCATCAAGGAGCAAGTGAGGCTTGACTTCCGCGCTGAAGCGTTCAACGCGTTCAACCGTGTACGGTTCGGCACCGGCAGTCTTCAACTCCAAAGCAACCAGTTTGGCCAGTTGACTGGATCAGGTGATTTGCTGAATTCGCCGCGCTCGATGCAGGTGGCTCTGAAGCTTTACTTCTAAGCGAAAGCTAAGCGCAAAGGATTGGGCGGCCCTTTGGGGGTCGCCCTTTTTTGTATGTGCAGGTTGGGTGGAAACCCTCTAACCGCCCTTAGATTTGCGTGGATTCGCCACTCTCATGAACTCGAATTCTGCTTGACTCAATGATTCACAATTGCCCAAAGCAATTTGTTCATTCATAGAGCTTGGGGACAATAATCGGGGACCGAACAACATGGCCTGGTTCGGAATAGTCCCCCGATTGTCATGGTGGGCTAGGCTTACGTTTTTAGCGTGACTATCACTGTTGTCTAAATGGGCGTTTTCGATTAACCCACAACGGAATCGGCGAAGTCCCCACGGCATGACATGGTTCGTTTCTAGCGAAACTAGCGCTGCTGTCCAAATGGCATTTTCGATTAAGCGCCCGATTCCCACAGAAGGCTAGTCAGGCTAGAATTGACAACTGCCATTATCGGCTTTGACGAAATGCTTCTTGTAGTTCTTCGCCTTTGCGTCCATGCATCCCACCAAATTCAGCAATTCCACTTTGCGGAATTCCACGGGATGGCTTTCGCTCTGCAGGGAAATGTAGCCTTCCTCAAGTAGTTTGCCGTCTACCTTCGCGCTGGGGATATATTTGCTTACAGAGCCGCCACCCACTTGAGGCATTTCGTAACTCAAGACGGTCTTGCCCTCCATGATGTGACGAACTACGCCAGAGCCGAGGACCATCGTTTCCACACGCACCCACTGATCCCCGTCATAGGTTTTCGATTTCGATGTTAAGCAGTGGGGCGTGAACAACTTCCCATCGATGACCACGTTTGTTCCCGGAGTGCAGAGGTTCGCCGTAGTGCGCTCCCCCTTGCCGACGCCACCCAACAGTTGCACCTCAATGGAAATGGGGAAATCCTGGTCCTTGCCCATCGTCTCCGGGGGCTGGCAATGGATCATGATGCCGCTGTTGCGCAACGCCCAGCCCTGTCCGCCGGGGGCTTGATCGCCGGTGAAGCGGTACTCGGCGGCGATGATGTAGTAGGAGAATTTGTCTTTATAGAAAATGTGGCCGAAGCGGGCGTTGAAGTTGTCGTACTTATCGTAGGACACTTTCATGACGCCGTTTTCGACGCGAAAGGTGTTGCCGAAGTTATCACCCAGCTCATAGCCGGTGATCTTCGGCGTCCATCCTGTGAGGTCTTTGCCGTTGAATAGTTGAATCCAATCTTTGGCTTCCTGGGCGCAGAGCGCGGGGGCCAGCGTCAGCAGTAAAAGCGGAAGACGCATCAAGAATTCTCCAGCGGAGTAACGGGATCGATCATTGGCCACAGCATCGCGCCGAGAACGTAGGAGGCTACCATTGAGTAAAAGAAGACGGTCCAATTGTCGCCGGTGGAGTGAAGGATGTAGCCTCCGAGTTTCGGGGCGACTGCTCCGGCCAAATTGCCAACCATGTTCATTGAGCCGCTCAAGGTGCCCGCGTATTTGCCGCCGACGTCCATGCAGGCGCCCCAGGAGGGCGGCATGACGATGTCGTTGCAGAAGCTGGCAAAGCCGATGCAGATCATAGCCA
The DNA here is from genome assembly GCA_025350695.1 of Acidobacteriota bacterium. Classification (GTDB taxonomy): domain Bacteria; phylum Acidobacteriota; class Terriglobia; order Bryobacterales; family Bryobacteraceae; genus JANXSF01. Next base: position 4,142 of record JANXXI010000126.1, on the reverse strand, counting down.
TCAGAGGGTCTTCGATGGTGGTAAAGGCCATGACTAAACTTGCGGCTCCGAGGAAGCCAAGCACGCACAGCAGCCGGCGGGTCTTTTTCAAATCACCTGTTTTCCGGGTCAGCCAAGGGGCGACCAAGCCTGAGACGAGACAGCCGATTCCGCCGAGGAAGAGGGGTAGCGCTCCATAAGTAGCGGCAATTTCAGGACTGAGATGCTTCTTTTCCTGCAAGTATGTTGGCAGCCACGTGATGTAGAAATACCAGGAATAGGAGAGCATGAAATATTGGAGCCAAAGCAGCCACACGCTAGGGGATTTGAGCAGCTTGCCCCAGGGCACGTCGCCGTGTCCTGAAGCTGACTCGACGGAGTCGCCAATAATTTCGAGTTCGGCTTTGTTCACGGCTGGGTGCTGGCGCGGGTCGTCACGGTACCAATAGTAGAAAGCTACTGCCCAAACGACGCCGAGCATTCCGAATAGGACAAAGGCCATGCGCCAACTGATGAACTTGAATAGGAAGACGACTAATAGGGGAGTGAATGCCCCACCCCATCGAGCGGACATCCAGAGAATACCTTGAGCCCGGACGCGTTCCTGGACCGGGAGCCAGGTGGTGAATGATTTGGTTAGGTTTGGGAAGCATCCTGCTTCGCCGGCGCCGAACAGAAACCGCGCTATGACCAACGAGAGCTTGTTCCACATGAAGCCAGTGATAGCGGTGAAGAAGGACCACCAAATGACGATGCGCATGAGAACTTTGCGCGGGCCCATTTTATCGCCCATCCAGCCGCCGGGAATTTCAAATAACGCGTAGGCAAGGGCGAACGCCGCAAACACAGTACCCATATCGTCTTTGGTCAGGTTGAACTCTTTTGAGATGATCGGCGCGGCTTGTGAAATGCAGACTCTATCGATGTAGGAAAGCACCGCCAGCGTAATGGCGAACGCAATAACTTTATGCCGGGTTCCGGTGGCCTGCATGGTTTGTCCAGGTGTCAAATCCGCTCCTCAAGCTCCTTGTTGGAGCTAATTCATATCAGCATTCGAGCCTATCACAATTGGCAGGGCAAGCACGTCGGGAATTTCGCGCCCGTGGAGCGACAGGAGAGTGGCGGTTGAGGTTACCCGTACTCAACTGGATCCGTGGTAATTCGGGTCTTTTGCCTCAACACTGTTCACTTGGGTTCCTAGGGTGATTCCTGCTACTGTCCAGCCCGGGATTTTGACTCCCGATTGAAATCGTGAGCTTGTTCGAGGTCCCAACAGCCCGAGTTCGGAAGAATCCCCCGATCCCATCGGGGGCTCGCCGGGGGGCTAGAGGAGAGAGGTGTCGAGATTTGAATCGGTAAATATCTGTTGCGGGGTTTCTGAGGGGCGCCAATTGGTCTTCTTGAGCCAATCGAGCAATTTGGCAGGTTCCCCATCGAAATAATTGTCGACTAATTCCTTGGCGGCAAAGAGCCTAAGTGATTCGCGCTCGGTTATCGGAGCATAGACGAAGGAGCGGCCCGATTTTTTTCGCGAAACGGCGCCTCGCTTCTCTAACCGGTCAAGAATGGTCATGACGGTCGTGTAGGCTAATTCCCGGTGTTGGGTTAGATGCGCGCGGACATCTTTCACGTTACCTTCCCCGAATTTCCACAAGATCTTCAAGCACTCAAGTTCAAGCGGCGGCGGAATGTCTTTGGCCAACGATTTATTTCTCACGTCCAATTTCTTCCAACTTACTTTGGTTCGACTAAGGCGCCTTTCAGTTTATCAGCGAAAAGCGAACCAGACGGGGAGTTGGTTTGCGGCTTGGGGTGAGAGGCCCCGACCGAATCGGAAGTTGGGGACGGAGGCGGCGCGGGAGCGGAAGGCTTTTCAGCCGTGGGATTCAGGAATTTATCCTTCTTGAGGAGCGTCCTTTCCAAAGAATTAACCCAACCGCTGAAATTTCCCTCGATCTGCTTATCCCGATCCAGCGAGCCGCGCACGGTCTCCATCTTGGAGTCGAGGTTATCCAGCTGGTGAAGCAGCATGGCCTCGGCGAACATCGGCACTTTGGGAGAACCGAAATCCATTTGTCCATGGTGGCTGGCGATCATGTGCTCGACCAGCATTCGCAATTTCGGAGGAAACCCGTCCACCTGGCGGATCTTGTCATCCAACATTCTAAGGGCGATTAAGATGTGCCCCAACAATTGGCCTTGGTCGGAATAGCCGAAACCGCGATCGTAGGTTAGTTCGTAAATCTTGCCAATGTCGTGAAGAACGATACCGGTCAAGAGAAGGTCTTTGTCGATGAAAGCGTAGTGCGCGGCAGTGTGCCCGGCCAAGGTACAGAGCGAAAGTACGTGTTCGAGTAAGCCGCTGAGCCAAGCGTGATGAATGGTTTTCGCGGCCGGAGCGATGCGGTATCGCGTCCTGATTTCCGGATCCTTCAAGAAGGCCTCAAGCAGGGCTTTTAGGTGGGGATTTGTGAGTGCGGCGATGATTGCATCCAACTCCGCCATCATGTCATCGGGGTTGCGTGAAGAGGAAGGGAAGAAGTCGGCGAAATCGGCTTCGTTGTCGTCAATTTTTTGCAGCTTATGAATGGTTAGCTGGATACGATTCTGGAAAACCTGGGCGACTCCTTTCACTTTCAAGAAATCGTCGCGGTCAAAAGTGTGCATGACCTCGGCGACGTTGTCCCACATTTTGGAATCAACGTCGCCGGTTTTGTCAGCGAGCATCAGCGATAGAAACGGTTCTCCGCTTTTCTTCTGCCGTATTTCTTTCGATGCAACAAGGAAGGTGGTGTGAACCTGCTGGTTCTCTTCCAGATCGCGGACATAGACTTTTTTCATTAGCTAGATTTCGACTTCGACTTTTGGGATGTCTCGGTGCCTGGAACGGGGACCATCCAAAGCATGCGCTTTTTGCGCGTGGTGGAGGACACTTCTTCCTTACTGACGGTCTCTGGCTTGAGTTGCGCAGGGTCTGACCACTTGGTGCTCTTGTTGGGGGCGGCGCCGGAATCCGCCCATCCTTCGCGAATTTCAAGGAACGCATCTTCGCGCAGTCTGGTTAGATATCTACGCAATTCGGGTTGCATTTTTTCGTTCTGCAAGAAACCGGAAATGTCTTGTTCGGCTTCTTCAAATGCAGCCAGGCCGGCCTTGTGGTGTTCATCCACTTTAATGATGAGCCAACCGTTGGGGCGCTTAATGGGATCGGTTACGAAGCTGCGCTCCTTGTCCCAAACCATGTCCTCAAGATCCTTGGCCAATTCGCCCTTCTTGAAGGGGGGCAACTCGCCCATGCCTTCGGCGGTTGGGGCATCGGAATTATCACGGGCCAGGTCGGGAAACTTTTCGCCTTTCTTCGCGCGGGCGGAAATATCTTTCGCCTTTTTCTCGGCCGCCGCCAATTGGGCGGCGTCCTTGCCATCCGTGGAAATTAGAATCTCGCGCAAGAACAAGCGTTCCTCGCGCTGGAATTCCGCTTTGTGTTCGTCATAGTATTTGCGGACATCTGGCTTGGGGATATTCACCTTCGAGGCCACCTCCTGTCCGATAACACGGCGGGTCAAGATACTATTCTTTAACTCCATCTTGTAATCCTCGAAACTCTGGCCGGTTTCTTCACGAATGGCCTGTTGGAATTTTTCGGGGTCGGCGATCTTCACCTTACGCTGCATGTCGGCCATCCATTTGCTGACTTCGGTGTCAACGTTGATGGCTAGCTCCTTGCCTTTTTGGACAAGCAGCATCTGATCAATCTTTTCGCGCAAGATGTCTTTTTGGCGCTCTATGGATTGGGCGACGATTTCAGGTTCTTTGGCTGCTCGGCGCTTCACTTCCTCGTCCATTAACCGCTTACTGCGGTCCATGTCGGTGCGGGTGATTATCTCTCCGTTAACCTTGGCTATGATCTGCTCAACGATCAACGGGTCCGCCGCGAAGGCGGAAAGGACGAGCATCGGGGCTATGACTACTCCAAACTTCATATGACCTCCATTATCCTATAACTTGCTCCGCTTGGAGTGGGTGTGATTTTGGGGTACAGGTGAATTGATTCCGCACACCAGGTCACAAACAACCCCTTGATTTTCCAGCAGGCGGTCTACTTAGTGCAAGTGGGCGGCCAATGGAGGAGAAGCGAAGGGCGGTGTAAATTCTTGATAACG
>JANXXI010000099.1 GCA_025350695.1 Acidobacteriota bacterium | reverse complement strand
GATGCCAGGGCACAAGCAAGGCGTTGTGCAAAGCATTTTGTTCTTTGTTGCGAACTGCATTGAGAACGAGATTTGCCGGGCCTCTTTTCACCATCTAAAACCTGCTTCGGGGGAGGAAACTGGATTACGGGCTAAGCTTTTTACTTTACCAACTTGATGATCTTTACGAATAAAAAAATGGGTTCATAGGGGATCGCCAGGCAGTAGTTATGATGCGGACACCGATCTAGATTGGGGCTAGCGCTCCACAATGTTCAACGACAGATTTATAAAATATTAAATTTGCCAGATGGCACTCCGGCATCCTATCCGAATTCGCACTGCGATTCCGCTGCGATTAGAGGCAGGCAGTGCGGTGTAATCTCCTTAGGGCGGCCAAGGCGGTCAATACAATCAATAGCTTAGAGGGGACACACTGCTTCACACGCAGGAGGTCCACGGTTCGAGTCCGTGCGCGCCCACCATTAAGCCCCTCCTAATCAACGTTTAACTTTTGAGGTCCCTTCCAATCCCGTCCTCAGCCTAAAAACGTATCAAAACTGCATCAAAGCCCCATCTTCAGGGCTCTAGTATCAAAACCCTTTCCCACCGCCGATTCACTGGACTCAGTCCGGTCCCTGGTACCTCGCGAAGGCCAAAGCCCTTTCAGTTGGGCTTTTGAATACGTACTCCAAATCGCTCGGACTTCCGACGTTGATTGATGGGTGTTAGCTCACCCGACCCGAACCGCCGTGTACGGACCCGTACGCACGATGGCGTGGCAGGGTCGGGGGGTGACCGGCACCCCTATGCCGATCATTCGAATTGCAAGCGGGCACGCTCAGGCCCCCCGCCTTTGCGCACCCGCCTGTTTGGCAAGGCCGAAACCCTGCCTGTCAGTGCTTATCGGCCGTTTTTGCGGTTTGTTAGTTGCCAGGCAGCTAATCGACCCTGAAAACTCGGATGCCGTTGCTGTCGTACAACTTGGAAGCTCCAGCTAGAACGCGTAGATTCGTTTGAATCTTTTCGAAGTCCTCTGGATCCAAGTCCCGGCGAAAGTCATCATCGGTTAGATAAATATAGTTCAAACCATGCCGCTTGGCATATCCGACTGCATCCGAATAGGCGGCCACTTGCGCCTTACTGTCGTCACGATATAAATGAATTGTCGGTACGATCAGGCTTGCTGCTTTTCTGCCTGTGTACAAGTAAAACGATGTATCCTTCTCGGCCAGGACTTTCGCGTCGACCGGAAGATTCTGTTTTGACCACTCATACCCCGGTTTGTTTTTCAGCTGTTGCTTTCCGTAGGTCTGCATCATTTCCGGCAAGAGTCTGAAAGTTGTGACGATTTGAAAGGCCAAGCAGCTAACCAAAATTGTTCCCGCAACTGCCGCCATCACTCTAGCAGCACTTCGTTGGGACGAATCTTTGTGCGTGAACCCTTTGCGGATGTTGTCAACCAATCCTTGAACTTCTCGCACAAACCCGGCAAGTAACAGAGGCGCGAGTGGAATCACAAACCGCTCGTTAGGAGGAAAGCTCCACGCGAGCAGCATCCCCAAGAACACTACTCCGAAGCCGATATAATGCCAAGTTGCGGGACGTTCCTTTGCAATTCGCCAGCAACCAATCAGGGAGCCCAGCGCTAACACTTCCGCTAAGATCTTTAGCAACCCTGAATCTATTACGTGCGGCAGGATCAATGTTCCGATTCCGAACAGAAGGCTATCCACATTTTTCCAGACAAACAGGTGCGCTTCGTTCCAATGGAAATTCATCCAGTGATACCCGGTGTAGTTGGTGTAGTAAAGAGTGATGACGTCCGTTCCTGACGGGAGATGCATCTTTGCCCAAAGGCTCCAGCCCACGACAGCAGGGGCCATAGCTGCCGCGAAAACAGCGGCGTGACCCCACTTCTTTCGAAGCAAGAACAGTAGTGGAGTGGTTACCAGCATGGCAACGCCGATGGTCCGGAACAGGAAGGCAATTCCGGCCAGCACTCCTGCGATTGCCGCCCACTTGAGCCCTTTGCTTTCCGATACGTCCAGAGCCACCAACGCCGCTAGGATCAAAGCAGTGAACGGCATCTCGCTCATCAGCATGACGGAAAGAAAAAGGATGTAAGGGTTGAGGCCATGCAGCGCCGCTAGCCCCCATTGCCAGCGCGGTCCTAAACCGATTCTCCGCCAGTACAGCATCATTAGCAGCAGCGTGACGGGCAACATTCGCCATTGCAGCCAAACCGCTCGGGTTAGGTTGGTTGGAAATGTTGCGCCATCGGACCAAGCGGCGGCGAGCAGGGCAGGGTAGCCCGGAGGATATTTGGTTTGAGGCGGCTCCCCCGGCAGACTTAGGATCCTATAACCGTTGCCGTCCAGTAGCGATTTTCCACTTACAAAGTAGAGCGCATCATCGCCGAAATCGCCGAAGCGCGGGGCGTTTTGGTTTAGCCAGGTAAACCATAAGGACGGGAGGAGGATGACAAAAAAGCCGAGTAGCGGCTTAAAGTTATGCATGGGTCAGGTCTTCGACTGGGAGGTTTCGTTGGTTTGGGGCTTCGGGCTCGGCGTAAAACCGAGCGGGCTGGCCAGGGGGCCAGCCACAGACCAGGGGTCTGCCCCACTTTTGCATGGTGACATTGCCTTTGTTAGATGCACTTTCTACTTGTCTGAACGATCTAGTGTGCTGAAACTTTCTCGTGATCCGCTATAAAATTGGTCAGGTTGCCAGTCGAGTCGAACGACATTGGCTCTGGATCACCGATGATTTCCAGGATCGGATTGGTTTTGATTTGCGTCCTCAAATTCTCACTGAGGAACAGTGGCGAAATCTCGAGCGAATTCTTTACCCAACCGATGGTCACATCGGAAACGTCCAGTTTGCCAACTGTGGGCATCATCACCTCCAGGCATTCCCGATCTGTTGGGAAATGAATGGGAGTGCGGATTGCGGCGGGGGTCGAAGCGGTCAAAGAATTGATGCGTGTTGGATGCCAATCGATCTTTGAAAGCAGGCGGTCATTCACGACGTCGGCCATGCCAAGGCCAACGCCGTTGCCGTAGCTTACATCGCTTAAGTCGCGAATATACAGGCGCTCAAACTTTGGTCCGGGCCAAGGATTGTAAAGGCCGTGTACGCTGCGATTGACGACTTTCGTATCCATGCCCGCGCCGGAAATATTCTTGCCGATCTCGCTAAGAATCAGAATATCGAGGTCCATCGGAATGCGGCCCATCCACGATTTCACCAGTTCGAGCAACTCTTCCTCGCGCTGTTCCATGATTTCAACCGGTACGGCGGTAACTTGACCGGTGTTGTGATTGGCGTCCTCTAAGATCGCCAAGCCGCCGAGAATTTTGCCTGACGCCAAGACCTGACGTCCCACGCTACGAATGACGTGTTCCAATCCAAGTTTGTAGGCGTAAGTATGATAGCGTTGCGCACCGGCGAATTTGCCCAGGCCAATGGCCATCATCTTGAACAAGCCGCTTTCTATCTTGCCGGCAAAATCGGTATGCCATTTCACGCGGCCTACCAGCATGACGCCGTCGCTGTTGAATGCGTTCAGATCCATGAACGCTTCAATGCCGTTTGCATCTTTGCCGAGCGAGACAACTTCCAGTTCACTGACTACGGGGCAGCCCATGGTGGCTTCATGGATTCCGTAGTGCGCCAGTACATCGGCTTGGCCTTCAGCCGTTGCCGCGCCGTGGCTGCCCATGGCTGGGAAAATGAAGGGATGGCATCCTTTGGACTTCCAATAATCCACCACGGCGCGCACGATCGTGGCGATGTTGACGATGCCGCGGCTGCCGACGCCGATGGCGACTTTGCCGCCGGGTTTGACTCGCCCAGCGAATTCAGATGTGTTGAGTTCCGCCAGAACAGAGGCGCGTACGTCCGCCAAACGGCGATCAGGGAAGTGTTGTTTTACTCGGAGAAGTCGTGGGAAGTCCATTACTGTTGCAGTATATCGCAGTATATTCGGCGAACGCTTGTGGCGCGTTTTCTGAAGAGTGGCTGTTGCAGAGTTCCGAAGACCGCTCCCTTACGGTACCCGCTCGTAACATTTGTGTTCGTTCGATGGTAAATGTGAAGCGGGCGAAATTCGTGTTCATTCGCCGGATAGAAGAATGCTCCCGGAGGGGAATCCGGGAGCATTCTTGTCGGGCGGGGGGATTGTTTACGCGTCGAAACTGAAGTTCGGCGCGCGTCGCCGGTAATAAGCGAGTAGGCCGAGTCCTGAGGCGACGCTTAGAAGGGTGCCGACTTCAGGCGTTGGGTCGGGAGCCGTTCCGGCGGTTCCGTAGGCGATGTTGTCGATGATTGCGTAACCATTGACCGACTGTGGGGAGATGTCAATATAGTTGAAGGCTGTTGTGGAGGTAATGCCGTAGAAGACAAAATTGGGCTTAACCAGTGTTGTTATAGTCGTTGTGGCTTGTCCCTCTGGAGTGACAATGATGTCTCCTGTTCCGGGCGACGTGCCATTTTCTCCAAGGTCAATACCAAATGCGGTAACGGGGCCGTTGGTGAATGTGATGCGAATATATGGCGCACCAAATCCGGTGGCAAAGGAACCTGAACTGCCGACCGCGCCGCTGCTCCAGTCATACCAAGGGTTGCCACCGCCGGCACGCACTACGGCTAAAGTGTAGCCCGCGCCGACCGTTGGATCGAAGCCC
>JANXXI010000068.1 GCA_025350695.1 Acidobacteriota bacterium | reverse complement strand
CGCAAGCGGTGGCATGAGCGGATTGCTGAGACCGGGGCATGGTTGCGATCGGTGGTGCAGGGCTACTTCAACTATCATGCTGTACCGGGGAACTTCGCGGCGCTTCAGACGTTCCGGCGGGAGGTGGCACGGTCGTGGCTTACGGCGCTTCGGCGGCGAAGTCAACGGCATTGCTTCCCGTGGGAGCGGTTTAACTCGATAGCGGATCCCTACTTGCCTGTGCCGCGGATTTTGCATCCTGAACCTGGGGCGCGCTTTGACGCAACTCACCCGAGGTAGGAGCCGTATGCGCTAGAGTGCGCCCGTACGGATCTGTGCGGGGGGCATCTGGTAACGGATGTCCCTACCGCGACTCCACGCTGATAAAACGGCTGATTAAGTAGTGGTTGCCTGCATGGCCACAGGTTGTGCCCTCGTTCCAGGAGACTAGTTTAGTGTCCAACAAATAGCTGGACTTATTTTTCTGTGACTGGCATAATGAAACATGCCTTCTTCAGTTGCCGCCGGAACGCTATCCCAATCTGATAGCCAACAGATTGAGCAATGGTTAGCAGCATTAGGAACTCCCCAGCAAGTCGCACTTCGGTGCCGAATCGTACTGGCTGTATTTCGTGGGGAACGCGAGTCCGCCATAGCTGCAGAACTCAACATCAACCGTAAGACAGTTCGATTGTGGCGCGAACGCTTCCAGCAGACAGGATTGGCCGGGTTGTGAGAGATCGCGCCGGGACGAGGACGCAAAGCGACCTATAGCCCGGAGCAAATCAAAGCAGTGATTGACGCCACTTTACAATCCAAGCCCAAAGAAAGCACGCACTGGAGTTGCCGAACCATGGCGGCAACTCAGGCAATGAGTAAGTCGACGATCAACAACGTGTGGCGAAGCCATAACATCAAACCCCATCTCACCAAGACCTTCAAATTATCGCGAGACCCAAGGTTTTTAGAAAAACTCACCGATGTAGTCGGCCTGTATTTGAATCCACCTGGCAATGCCGTTGTGCTTTGTATGGACGAAAAGACCCAGATTCAGGCGCTGGACCGCACTCAACCCGGGCTACCGTTGAAGAAGGGACGCTGCGGAACAATGACTCATGACTACAAGCGAAATGGGACAACTACTCTGTTTGCCGCACTGGACGTTCTGCAAGGTAAGGTCATCGGCGATTGTTACAAACGTCATCGTCATCAGGAGTTTCTGAAATTTCTGCGCCGCATTGACAAAGAGTTTCCGGGTAAGATCCAGCTTCACTTAGTCATAGACAACTATGGTGCACATGGCACTGTTGAGGTAAAACATTGGCTTAATAAGCACCCACGGTTTGTCTTGCATTATGTTCCCACCAGTTGCAGTTGGTTGAATCTCATTGAACGCTGGTTTGGGGAATTAACAAACAAAAGGATTCGCCGAGGGTCATTCTGCAGTGTGGAGGATTTAACCGCTGCAATTGAGAGTTTTCTCTCCTGCTGGAATGAAAAACCCAGGCCCTTCATCTGGACTGCCACCGTCGATTCCATTCTGGCCAAGCTTGCCAAATGCAAACAAACCCTCGAACAGATTCAACCAAGCTGTTCCGTTCAAAAAACTCGAAAAAGAAAGTCCAGCTAATTCTTGGACACTACACTAGTTTCCGTTATGCCGTTGCCAAGCGTCATCGTGTTCACCCCGCCAGGGGCCATATACGTTAGCGTAGCGTAGTTCACGCTGGTGCCAACGTTTGTTATGGCCTGGGGGACCGCAGAGTAGGCCGTAGAGTAGGGATGTTTTCTTCATTATTTACATGGACCAGAGAGTGCGCTCAGGCCGCTTTAAATAGCACCAATTACACCACCCTTCAACCAGTCCGGCGTCCGATCAAGTTGCGCAATGCCCGCTGGCAACTTGTCCCCCCATTCTCGCCATTGGCCCTTTATAGTTCCATAATAATAGGGGCCGTGTTTATAATGCCTGTACTTTGATGTCCAGTTTCCATTGATAGGATTGTTTGACTTGATGAACTTTCCTACATCGCCACCAATCGCGCGTCCAACTCTTTGAGGAACAAAATGTGAGAAGGCCGTATTCACCGCACTTTTAGCCCCCGACTTACCATTCCAACACCACCTCCTAGCCCCACCGAAACTGCCGTGGCGGCCCATCCTCCGTACTCGTAAGCAGTTGAACAAGTCGCAGTATCGCCACCAGGAGTTTTGCGGCGTAGAAAGGCAGTAATACCAAATGAAATGTTATCTCCAAAACCGGCGACGGCATTGCTGATTTCGTAGAGCTCAGCAAAATTACATATTCCGTTCCATTGCTGTCCAAATTAGCGAAGCATAGGCAGACCGGGCAATGGAAACATTGGACAAAGCGAGGGCTATTGCCTCCAAGTAGAAAGCAGGTTGGGTATCACCGAAGTTTGCTGTATTCTGATGTGCTGTCCAAGTTAGATGATAGGAAGGTTCTCCAGGCAAGGATTTTTGTTTGAAGTGAACGTAGTGCTGTCCGAATTAGCTGGCGAAGGCCAGTTCCATCTGGCGATCATGAATGCCCTCCAACGCCGGTGGCGCATGGAATGGATCATCCAGCCATTTGAAGAGGTCCCGATAGACGAACAGCTGTTGCCGAACTAAGGCCACCAGATTGGAAAAGCTCCACGGGAACTTACTCTTCAGTTGCAGGTACTTCATCAGCAACATGGCGATGAGAGCGGTCCAGATCTGCGTCTGAACTGCGTTTTCCGTGGTCCCAACGAAGGTTTTAATCTTGAGCGATTGCTTCAGCGCCTTGAAGAACAGTTCGATCTGCCACCGCTCTTTATAGATCTCGGCAATGGTGGAAGCAGCCAACCTCATATGGTTGGTGACGAACACCATCGACTCTTTCTTTTCCTCAACCCAGACTTCGATGCGGCGCAAGCAAGCTTCCGGTCCGATCTCTTGCTGCGCTGTGAGCAAAATCACTTCATCGCGGAGAATGTTGCTGTTCTCCAGTACCGTGCGGCTCTCCACAATACCGTATTCGGCATTGTCCTTCAGCCGTGTGACGAAATTCACTTTCTGGCGCGTTAGCGTCAACCACCAGCCATAGTCGCTATAACCCCGGTCGAACACCAGCATGGTTCCCGCGGCAAACGTCATTCGTTTTGCCGCCGTAATATCCGCCGTTTTGCCTTCCGTGATCACGGCGAAGCTGGGCAGGTAACCGTCATGATCCAGAACCATGTGCAGCTTCACGGCCCCTTTGGCTCGTTTATAGTGCGCCCAATCGAAGGCGGACAAACACAGCGGAATGATCGTTGCATCCAAACTGAGCAGCTTATGCTTAAAGCGGAATTTACGCTTCCGGCCATGCGCTTCGGCTCGGCAGCTTTCCAGCAAGGTGTGGAATACACCGCGAAACAGCTCCCAGGGGCGGTGTTCATTGGCGTAACTCAAGGTGGATCGCTTGGGCGGCTCATCGACTCCCAGATGGCGCAACTTCCCCTCACTGGCTGCCAGCCCACCTGTGATTTCGCGCAGGCTCTGTGCGTGCCCCAACTGACAAAACAGCATCGCGATTAACTGGGTCCAACTGGAAAAACCACGCGCGTGCCGTTCCGCTTGGTGTTTTTTTACCATGACTTCAAATTCTGGCCGGGGAATCAGCTTCAAAAGCTGACTGAAAATGCTGCATACTCTATTCAAGGCGGTTCTCCTTCGGGTTGTTGTAAGTTCTCACAGAACCATTTCAACCTATTCCGGATGCCGCCTGCTTTATCCTCTGGCTGCTCTCCGCCCTCTTGCTAACCGCACGCACGGATACTCGTCCCGGATCTCGCTGTTGAAGTACTGCCCCTTGGACTTCGCACTCTGAAGTTTTTGATGCACTGTCCCGGGCACATCGAGATATTGATACACTTCCCCGGATTGGAACTCGATCTCCAGAATTTTACTCCTGCCGTCGTAGCCTACAGACCGCATTGTCGTCGATTCCACTTGTTCCCGATTCATTCGCCTCTATTTTGCCATGCCCATTCCCTGCTTTCGGAATTCCTAATTTGGACAAGTGTGGTTTTGATACATATGTTTAGGCTGTTGGTTTAGGCTTTTGGTTACCTCTCTGGTGAGATATACGGGCTAGGTTGCGTGCCAGGAAAGTTGCGATCTAGTTTTGAGTAAACCCCTGCAATCCCGTCTATTGTTTCCGCGGAATTCTCCGGGCAGCGGGTTCGGTTTTTACTGCACGGCGAAGTGGCGCGGAAGATATTGGCTTAAAGGAGAACGAGTATGAAATCAGTATTCATGATGATGGCGCTGGCTGTGGCGGCTTTGGCCGCCGATGTTACCGGCGAATGGAAGGCTACGGCGGAAGGGCCGAACGGATCAATGGAGCGGACGTTTTCATTGAAGGCGGATGGAGCGAAGTTGACTGGGGAGACGGTGAGTTCGTTTGCGGGTAAGTCGACCATTCGTGAGGGGAAGATTGACGGGGATAACCTTTCGTTCTTGATCACCGTGAAAATTCAGGATATGGAAATGGAGTTGAAGTACAAGGGCAAGGTTGTGAGCAAGGACGAGATCAAGTTCACAACGGAAGGGTTTCAGGGGAATGCGATTGAGTGGGTGGCTAAACGGAAGTAGGTGAAAACGCAGCTCGCGAGAAAAATGGGGACTGACGGAACAGACAGCCTTTTTCGCAAATTACCCTTTACGAAGTACCAACTTACCGGTTGAATGAAGCCGTGAAGCGCACCCGCAACCGCTTACCGAGCACTTCATGTTCCAGCTAACACTGGAGGAACCGGATGGTTTGATATCGCAAATCGCGATGTCAAACAAGGGTGAACATTGCCATCATGCGAGCGTTCGTTCAGTTGAAAGGGATAGCAGTCACAAACTTTTGGCCGTGTTCGAACTCAGCCAAACCTCATGATCATGCAACAACAAAACTGCGTGTTCAACGAGCTCTTGCGCCGAGTGGTAAGGACCTTCGGCCCGAATATCCTATTGGACGAGGGCTTCGGTTTCCGGCTTAAGTTGGATGGTCATACTTGACGAGTACCTGGCAGCAAGGTTTCGCGTCAAGTTGCGGTAATCTAACCATGATTAAGCGGCCCTGGACCAAAGGTTTCTAGCTACATCCACAATCTATTAAATTCACTATCCAAACAAAAACCACAAAGGGTATATGATGAAGAAGCAATGTTCCACCGTCTGACATTGGCCGCTTTCGCCCTCTCCCTCCCGGTCTTCGCCCAAACCGGCGCCGAGTCCTTCGAGACCACCGTCCTGCCCACGCTCCGCACACAATGCTGGGCCTGCCATTCCGACAAAAATCTTACCAGTGGCCTCTCCCTGCAATCACGCGACATGATCACTCGCGGCGGCAATCGCGGAACTGACCCTAAAGTTATCCTCGAAGCTATCAAGCAAACCGGCGACCTCAAAATGCCGCCCGGCAAGAAGCTCACCGACGTGCAAATCGCCGCCATCGAAAAGTGGATCATTGACGGTATGCCCATGCCCGCGGCCATGCTGAAAGCCAAACGCACTGGAGCCGACCATTGGGCTTTCCAACCGCCAAAGAAAGCTGCGCTCCCTACCGTGGTCCAGACCGATTGGATCAAAACTCCGCTCGACCGTTTCGTTCTCGCCCGCCTCGAAGCCGTAAAGTTGAAACCGTCCGCCGAAGCTGATCGCGCGACTCTGCTGCGCCGCGTCAGTCTCGATCTCACTGGCCTTCCCCCCACTCCGGCCGAACTAACCGATTTTCTCAACGATGCAAAACCGGCAGCCTACGAACGCGTGGTTGATCGCCTCCTAGCTTCCCAACATTATGGCGAACGCTGGGGCCGCCGCTGGCTCGACATCGCCCGTTACGCCGATTCCGACGGCTATACCATCGACGCACCCCGCGACATTTGGAAGTACCGCGATTGGGTGATCACCGCCATCAATAAGGACATGCCGTTCGACCAATTCACCATCGAACAAATCGCCGGCGATTTGCTGCCCAACGCAACCACCGATCAGCTGATCGCCACCGGCATGCATCGCAACACGCCCAGTAACTTTGAGGGCGGCATTGATTTTGAACAGTACCGTGTAGAAGCAGTCGTGGATCGCGTCGCCACCACTGGCGCGGCGTACTTAGGCCTCACCATGGGTTGCGCCCGCTGTCACGATCACAAGTTCGACCCCATTTCGCAACGTGAGTTTTACCAGATGTACGCTTTCTTCAACAACGTCGCCGAAGTTGACAAAGAGGCGGATCGAAAGAACTTCAACGCACCGTTCCTCGAACTGGGCACGCCGCGGGAGATCGTCCGTAAACAAGCTTACGAATCGCAATTGAAGGCGCTGCAAGAGGAACTCGCCAATTATCAAAAAACAGCTACGGACAAGAATGACCCCGGAGCAAAAGAACGCCTGGACACAATACGCCTGATCCGCGGCAAGACGCCAAAAGTACCCACCACCATGGTGATGAAGGAACTTCCCGAACCACGCCCGGCCTACATCCAATTGGGTGGCGATTTCCTGCGCAAAGGCGCGCCCGTATCGCCCGGCGTGCTTGCGGTGATGAATCCGCTTGAGGGCGTCAATGGCCGCGCCACCCGCCTCGATTTCGCCCGTTGGCTAGTTGACAAAAAGAATCCGCTCACTGCGCGTGTCACCGCCAATCGCATTTGGCAAAACTACTTCGGCAAAGGCATCATCGATACCGAAAACGATTTCGGCACGCAAGGCGACAAGCCCACGCATCCCGAACTGCTCGATTGGCTTGCCGTTCAATTCATGGAAGATGGCTGGAGCCAAAAAGCGCTGCACCGTCACATCGTCACAAGCGCCGTCTACCGTCAGGATTCCACTTATCGCGCCGACGCCGCTAAGGTGGACCCCGAGAACCGCCTCCTTGCCCGGCAGAATCGCGTGCGCCTAGAAGCCGAAATCATCCGCGACGCATCCCTCGTGGCCAGCGGCTTGTTCGCCCCGAAAGTTGGCGGCCCCAGCGTTTACCCGCCGCAACCCGAGGGCGTCTACCAAGTTACCCAAGTACGCCGCGAATGGAAAACATCCACCGGCGAAGATCGCTACCGCCGGGGTATGTATACGTTCTTCCAACGCTCAGCGCCGCACCCCAGCCTGGTTGTGTTCGATGCGCCCGATGCGTCCGTGACCTGCACTCGCCGCACCCGTTCCAATACACCGCTGCAGGCGCTGACCCAGTTGAACGATACCGGCTCCACCGAATGGGCAGCCGCGCTAGCCAAGCGCACCGCCGGCGAAACGACTGACCCCGCCCGTATTAAGGCCGCCTACCAATTGGCCCTGGCCCGCGACCCCCGCATCGACGAAGCCGAACGTATGCTGCGCTTCGTCAAAACACAAAAAGATTCCGGCCGCGACCCTTGGCAGGCCATGTCCCGAGTGTTATTAAATCTAGACGAATTCCTAACCAGACCATGACAAACATCTTCGAACACCGGCAAAACTCGAAGGCGGCAGGGCGGACCCCCTGGTCCGCGGCCGACCCCCCGGTCGGCCTGTGTCGAACCCAGGAAGAGCCATTCCAATGACCCAAGAAGATCTCACTCTCCGCGCCACAACCCGCCGCCATTTCTTCAACGACTGTGGCGTAGGCGTGGGCAAAATCGCCCTTGCCTCTCTCCTGGGGCAAAAGGTCTTCGCCGGCATGCACCACCCCGCCAAGATCGATCACGTCATCTACCTGTTCATGTGCGGTGGCCCCAGCCAACTGGAAATGTTCGAGTACAAACCCGAGCTCATGAAGTACGACAACAAAGTCGCTCCCGAAGAACTCCTCAAGGGAAAGCGCTTCGCCTTCATGGACACGTTCGCCAAAGACCCACCAAAGATGCTCGGTTCCCGCCGCAAGTTCACGCAAATGGGCGGCGCCGGCATGCACTTCTCCGAACTGATCCCCAACATCGGCAAAGTGGCCGACGACATTGTGATGCTCCACGGAGTCTCCACCGACAACTTCAATCATGGTCCGGCCAAGCTGTTTCTAAATACCGGATCCACCCGCCCGGGCCGCCCGTCAATTGGATCATGGGTGACATACGGCATCGGCAGCCAATCGAAGGATCTGCCCGGCTTCGTCGTCCTCCAATCCGGCCCCAGGGGCCCTCGCGGCGGTGCCCAGCTCTGGTCCAGCGGTTTCCTGCCGTCGTCCTATCAAGGCGTCCCCTTCCGCTCCACCGGTGATCCAATCCTTAATCTTTCAAGCCCGAAGGGTGTTAACGCCGAAGAGCAACGCCAGACCATCGAAGCCATCAAGGATCTTAACGGGCTTGAACTAAAGCACACTGGCGACCCCGAAATCGAAACCCGCATCTCGCAATACGAAATGGCGTTCAAGATGCAAACTTCCGGCCCCGAACTGATCGACTTCGGTAAAGAAACCAAGGCGACGCTCGACATGTACGGCGCACAACCCGGCTCCGCAAAGCACGCCTACGCCAACAACTGCTTGCTGGCTCGGCGTTTGGTGGAACGGGGCTCCCGCTTTGTGCAACTCTACCACGCCGATTGGGATCATCATGACGATATCACCAAGCCGCTCGACGACGTTTGCCGCGAAATCGACCAAGCCACCAGCGCGCTGATCACGGACCTGAAACAACGCGGCCTGCTGGAGCGGACTCTTGTAGTCTGGAGTGGCGAATTCGGCCGCACGCCGATGGGCGAAGTGCGCGAGAAGGGCAAGATCGGCCGTAATCATCACATTGATGCTTATTCGTTGTTCATGGCCGGCGGCGGATTGAAGAAGGGCGCCATTGTCGGCGGCACAGATGAGTTGGGATTCACGCCCGTCGGCGAAAAGATGCACATCCACGATGTGCAGGCGACGATCATGCACTTGTTGGGCATCGACCACACGAAGCTAACGTACCGTTTCCAAGGCCGCGATTTCCGGTTGACTGATGTGAGTGGCCAAGTGATCAAGAGCGCCCTGGCCTAGTTAGTCCGCAACAAGCGCGCTTTCACTTTTTGCGTAACCGGCTCCATATTGGCTGCGACGCGGGCCATGATTGCAAGGCGAGTGAGATCGGAGACTAACCCGCGAAGGTCGCTTCCGACAACCGCAACTGAGATGGTCACGTCGAAAGTCCAGCCGAGATCGAACGGGATGACCTTGCGCTGTAATCATCATGATGCGAACGACACTAAATCTTCCGGGATGTCGTCTATTCTCTCGTCACTGGACAAACGTAACCTTCGTATCCGCCGTTGTCCTCCGGAAATCATTCGACTCCATCGCCAGCGTAATTACTCGATGATACCCGAACAGTAAATCGAGTTTAAACTCTGTCCCATACGTGACAGGGAACCAAACGCCCGGTGTAACACGCGTGTAAGTCACCGAAAATCCCGTTTGCCGCAGGTTAGTGCCAAGGAATACCTTGACGCCCCATGGCATCTTAAAAGCTAAGTCAGTAACGATCCGAATCGGCTGCATATCTTCGACGTCAATGAGCGCTTCGCCCTTCCATGCCTTATGCGGGCAATCATCTCCGCCGCCGATACTCACGCACGTACCAATTTTCCCCGCCGGTTCAAAAGCAATCCGATGCGCCGGACGCCCTTGATGCTGGGTAGTCTCCAGCAGCTTAAACTTGTACTGGTCCAGCTCCTTTGACTCCAGCGGAAATAAGGAATGAGGGATCCCATCGCGCGACTTCTTGTCGTTCACCAGCATCTTTGACCAAGTCTTCAATGATTCCGCCGTCAATATCCATCCCGCCCTTATCAAATCCAGGCTTGTCGTACTTGATGATCTCTTTCTTGCTCTTGTGATATTCACCCGCGAAGCTACTGAGCTCTTTGTTCGTGCTCCCTTCGGTGGGAATAACGGTGTAGACGTGATCTTCTTGCCGCGCCACTTGCCCGTTCGTCCGCAACAAGCGCGCTTTCACTTTTTGTTGGTATACGTATTGACGCCGGGCCTCCGTAGCCGACTCCATGTTGGCCGCGACGCGGGACATGATTGCCGCAGGATCACTTTGCTGCCCGTGCGCGACGCAGAGGAACAAAGAAAGGATTACAGAACGCATGATTACCAATACGAATACCCCCCTTCTAGGGTTGCAAAATGTATGACTTAGCCGCCGGCGGACTCAACGAATCGCCCCCCATCTTCGTCTATCTTTTTGTGGGAGCAGTCCGTCTAATCATCGCAATCGTCCTTACCGCCATGGCTGCATTGGCGGATTCGAACATTCCACAGTCTGCTCTAAATCCAGCTCAAGTTACTGAAACAACTAAAGTTGTCAGATTCCTGGAAGCCTCCAAGCGCTCCATTCGATGGGCTAAGAGGACCGGTCGGCTGCAGTTGGCAACCATCGCCAAACTAGCTGGCCGCCGTTCCGCCCAAAATACTTTCGTGGCGCAGTCTGAAGTCAACCGGTTAGTTCAGTCAAAACAGCTCCCTCCTGAAACGCCTTCCAGCGTGTCCGAACCAAGCACAATCGCCAAGACTGAACCTGACCTCGATCCATCCATTTTCGGACATGTCACCGACAAGGACCTGCAAGATGCCCGCGAACTGAAACCGCCGCCAACTCTTGAGCCTCGGCCAGACCGTCTCAACGTGCAGTTCAACACCACCGCGCGCCAGGCTTTCGAGCGCGTCGGGAGTTTGTTTAATTACAAAATTGTTTTCGATACGGAATACGTAAGCGAAGGACCTCCGATTCGCTTCCAAATGGACAATGCCAACTATCTGGAAACTCTGCGAGCGCTTGAACTGGCCACCGGCAGTTTCGTTGTGCCGCTTTCCAGCACTAGCCTGATGGTTGCCAAAGACACGCAGCAAAAACGGCAGGAGCTCGAGCCCAACGTAGTCGTCGTTCTCAACCTGCCGCAAGCGACTACGGTGAACGAACTGGCTGAACTTGCGCGTTCCGTGCAGCAATCGGTGGATCTGCAACGCATGTTCATCGACAACGCGCACCGCCTGATCGTACTGCGTGGACCCATTTCTAAAGTGCGTCCGGCCCAACAGATGTATACGCAGATGTTGCGCGCCACTCCCATGGTGGAAGTTGGCATCCAGTTACTCGAATTTTCAAGCAGTCTTGATGCAAGCTACGGCATGAATCTGCAAAACAGAACGACGATCATGCGGCTGAGTAATAACGTTCTTAGTTTGAACAGAGTCGCTACAATGACGAATCTGTTGAGCCTCAGTCTTTCTAACCTCGACTTATTCGCGACGGCTTCCGAAGCAGTTAGCCGCTCGTTGATGAATACGGAGATACGGATGATCGACGGCATGCCCGCCACGCTCCACATCGGAGACCGTTACCCCATTGCCTCTTCCGGGTATTTCGGCTCAAACAGCACCGGCTCAGGCACGGGCGGTTCTTATCGCCCACCACCCAGTTTCAATTTTGAGGATCTGGGTTTGAACATAAAAGTCACCCCTCACGTGAACGGAATGGATCAGATTACGCTCGACGTTGAAGCGGAATTTAAGGTGATTTCAGGCAAGAGCATCAATGACATTCCCATAATTTCCAGTCGCAAATTCAACACAAAAATCAGCATGGAGACGGGAGAGTGGGCCGTGATGGCCGGGTTGCTCACCACCAACGAAGCGCGCACCATTTCAGGCATCCCCGGACTGTTGCGCATTCCGCTGCTGGGTAAGGTATTAAGCAACAACACCAAGAACAAGACGCGTGGGGAAGCTCTACTTGTTTTGCGACCGCGGCTGTTAAGCCTGCCAGCCAGCGAATGGGCATCGGACGCAATCGCCACCGGCCCCGAAGGCCGGCCCCGCATTCCGCTTTAGACCCAACACTGTTCACCTAGGTTTCTAGCGCGACTAGCGCTGCTGTCCAAACGGGCATTTCGACAATATCACCGGGGCCGCAGACCCCTCCGGTGTCACGTAATACTGCGCCAGCCTTTTGCGGACCTCTCTTGCCCCGGCCCGACCAATGGTATCGTCCCCTAAATCCGATTACGGACGGGGGCCAAAAACCTCGACCTGGTTTTTCCATGAAGCTTTCACTGAGTTGATTCCTACCGGCCGAGGATTGCTAATCAACGTGGAATTAAGTTAACGCGAAGGTAGTACCGCTTCTCCAGGATGATATTGCCGCTCGGTGTGCCCCTGCAACTGCTCCCGATAGAAATAGACTTCACGAAGGTCACCCCGGGCATACCGCTCAGCTTGATCGTTGAAATGCTTCGAGGCCGGCGATCCGCTCTCGCCCCCGGCGGTCACGGCCATTGCTCTCACCCGCTCTCCGAACTCAACTATCGCAACGAAGCTGTTTCCACTGGTCCCGTACCACTTCTTCGATCCCGCATAAGGACGAGCGCCAAATGATGCCAACGATCCCCAGATGGCCGACGTGAACCCTACCGGAATGCTCTCCTTCGCATCGTTAAACGGCTGGACGATATCACCCGTCAGGCGCTGAAAGCGGTTGATATCTCCCCAAGCAGTCTTCCAATCGCCGAAGTCTTTTTGCAGGCGATCCGAAGCCGAGCCCAATGCCTCCAACAGCACGCTGCCCTCGGCTTTGCCGGCCACGAACTCTTCCACAGCCATGCCCGATTTCCTTGCGTCATCGCGCACCCGCTGCTGCACCTCTTCGCCCCAGAAAACCGCCAGCGATGTCGCCACGGAATCCTCCGACCATCGCAAATCCCATTGACGTAACACGCGAACTTGCTCAGCCAATCTGCGGTCAACCGTCCCGCTTTCCCAAGCCCGCACTAACGCCGGAATTGTCTTTTCAAACCACGGCAGGTAGCTATCGTAAGCCGCCTTCATCAGAGAAGTGGGCGTGAAAGCCTTCTTGCCCTCCAACACTCGAATGGCATGCAGCCCACGCGCCGACTCGCGGCCGCTCTCCACATAGGCAGGAAAATCACTCTTCTTCGGACTACTCGTCCCCGCCGCCGACCACGGCCAATTGTTCGTGTTATATAACCACCCGCTTGCGGGATTGAGTAACGTCGGCGTCTCTTCCACAGCGTGCAGCCCCTGCCAATCAGTTGCGGGATTGGTTCCATCTACCGGCTTCGTCCAATCGAATTTCGTGTCGCGTTTGGGAATAAAATTGCCGTGGAAGTAAGCGATGGTCCCGTCGGCATCGGCGTAAATTGTGTTGTTCGACGAGTTCGCTTTCAGCTCCATCGTTTCGCGATAGGCTTTGTAATTCCGCGCTTTGGTGCGCAGGTAGGATTCCATCAGCGCCTTCACCGACTCCTGCATTAGGCGGATGGTTACCCACTTCCCATTTTCTTCCCGGATCACAGGTCCGTGCTGTGTGGCGTAGGCTATGAACTTCTTTTCCATCATTGCAGCGCCTTTCTTATACGGCACGGTGATCGTGGTTGCCGTGACCGGCCGCTGCTCGCCGCCGTACTTGTAGACGTATCCGTTCCCGCGTTTGGTCACTACCTCCAAGTACTCATCAACGGCATCCACGCCACTGGAAGTATGCATCCAACCGGCGCGATCATTGAAGCCTTGATAAATGAAGAACTGCCCCCAGGTTGCCGCCCCGTAGGCGTTGAGACCTTCCTCGCTCACCATCTGCAACTCGGAACGGAAGAAGAACGAAGTGTGCGGATTGATCAGCAACAGCGCGTGCTTTTCCCGGGTGTTGGCTGGTGCAATGGCGATCCCGTTTGAACCAGACGGCTCCCGCATGGAGTCAACTACTTGCGCCCGCATTACGGGCCGCTTCCCGTAGAAAGTCTCAAGCTTGGCCAGGTCGATGCGTTCAATATCGCCGCCAATCGAACCTTCCGTAAAGCTCAACGCCATCCATGGTTCAAACCGGGTGATGACCCGGGGCTTCACTTCCGGATGTTTCGCCAAATAGAAGTTGAGCCCATCGGCGAAGGCGTCCATCAATTGCCTCAGCCATGCTGGACTTTCTGCGCACTGCTTCCTTAAAGCCTCGGGTGAGATGAACATTTTCATCCGCAGGTCCTGGTAGATTGTCGATTCCCCCTCGGCTTCGGCGAGGCGGCCCATGGCGTTGAGGTAGTTAGTCTCGACTCGATTGAAGTCATCCTCGGCTTGAGCATAGAGGGCGCCGAAAACCACGTCGGCATCGGTCTTTGCATAGACGTGAGCGATGCCCCAGTCGTCGCGGATGATGGTGACGTTTTGAGCGCGGGTGGCAAGACGAGCAATGTCGATTGGTGAAGTTCGGGCGGATTGGGCGGCCAGCTGTAGGTGGCTTGCGGCGAGTAGGGTCAGTGCGAATTTCAGCTTCATGACGGTTTGATGCCAGTGTAGCCTATCGCAGCCGATACAAATGAAAACGGTATGTGACCGCGTCGCAAAAGTTTCGCCAAGACAAATTAGCGCTTTCCTGCTTTAACGGGTTTGCCGTCCCGGAAATCAATTTCGATTAGCTTCTCGCTGGTGGGAATTCTGGCTACGACCTTTTTGGTCTTCGTGTCGATCACCGCTCCACCATC
The DNA here is from genome assembly GCA_025350695.1 of Acidobacteriota bacterium. GTDB lineage: Bacteria > Acidobacteriota > Terriglobia > Bryobacterales > Bryobacteraceae > JANXSF01. The sequence continues at coordinate 10,467 of JANXXI010000068.1, read as the reverse complement.
GGGGTAGGCATATTTGCCGTCAATGCTGAACGAGATCCAACCGGGTTTGGGCGTTTCGCTTGGTTCCTTGAACAGCGGAATATCGGCGACATGTTGGGGCGGCATCTTCGTGACATCGTAAACATAGACGTATCCATAGACGCCGTCCACCATCCAGACTTCTTTCTGATCTGGCGTGATGTTGAGGCCGTGGCTCATGGTGCTGTGGGGCTTATGGGCAGGAGGGTTCGGGAGTTGGGCGAGCCTTGAAGCGGGAGTCTTCGCTTCGACCCTGTGTAGCATTTTGCCGCCCCATTTATCTCCGTCGCGCACTGCGCCGACCTCAAAGCCGAGCAGCCAATCGACGTTGGCGTAGGCGTACTTTTCGTCATCCGAGATAGCAATGGGGCGCAGGCCTTTGGTGAACGGGCCGATCTTACCGATCACCTGGTTCGATTTCGTATCGGCGATAAAGATGTAGGGTACGGTGAGCACTTCCAGATAGACGCGGCTGCCATCGCGGTTCATCCAGGTGTTGTGCGGCCCCACGCCGGCGATTGGGTGGTCGTCCTTCGCGTAAGCCTTGCCGTGTTCGGTCTTGATCTTGGCCTTCACATCGCCAGTGGAGGCATCAAGCACCCACCAACTGCCGCCATCGCGGAGGGGCACGTAAATGGTTTTGCCGTCGGGCGACATTGCTTGACTGTCTACATAGCCATCGCTATATTTGCGGCGCCACAAGATTTTGTCAGTGGCAAGGTCAAGGCAAACGAGATCGTCCTTTAAGTTGGAGGTTAGATAGAGACGGCCAAGGGAGACGCTGGCCGAGATGCCTTTATAATCTCCTGTGTCTGGCACGTCGATCTTACGGACAAGCTGATGGGAATCGTTGATGTCGTAGACGCTAATGCCGGTTTTGTTGGTCACGTAGAGGAGCCGTTCAACGCCATTGACGGTCTTACCGTGTTTGGATTGGCCCACTAGTAGCGCGGCAGGGAGGAGAAGGAATGCCAAAAATCGCATAGGCTGGATTTTATCATTATACTTGTTGGTCACCCGGCTCGTGATACACGAAATATTTCGATTTCGTTTATGTTTTATCCCGTGTGTAGCCTGCTACCTGCTTGTATATCGTATGGGCGAAAGATCTCTTGACATTCTAATCGGGCAATCGGGGCATTGTTCGATGGCCTACAACATCACTTGCTTCGGAAGAATCCCGATTCCCATCGTGCGCCAGTCGACCGATCCTAAGTAACAGTGTTAGGGCTAACCAGGCGACTTTCATCGCCTGGCATGCCGATCAAACATTACCTTCTATTCGCAGCGATCGTATGTCTCATTCGTTTGATTCCCCATATCAGCGGGAACCGGGAAGGCGCCCCTTGGTGAATAGCGCTCCGTTTTAACCAGAGTCGAAAGCACTCTTCGCCGCGAATCCCAATGCTCCGCGCTTTCCACCTCGATTTTCATCAGCGCAAGATTGGGATCGTCGAGCCCTTGGGGGAATCGGAGTTGAAAAATCGGCTCCCACAACTCTGCCATCTTCTGCCGATCCCCTATTAATTTCGCTCTGCCGTAGACAGAAACCGCGACATCCCCACACTCATTGGCAAACGATGCATTCACGCAGTGATTATGTTCAACGGCTGTAGCCGCACCGGTATTCCTCCCGATAACTATATATAAGTCCCCATTAATATCCATCTTTTGAATCGTCGTCGGCCGGCTCCGGAGAACGCCGGTTTCATCCACCGTGGTAAGCATGCAAAATTTGATGTTCTTTGTAAGTCCGCGAAGCTTCTTGATGCCTTCTTCATGGCTTGTAATCATGGTTTTCATGGCCATTGTTTTTCTCCTAATCGTTAAGAATTTTATTGATGCGCAACCGACTATCAGACTCCATCTTCAAAATCTAATCGCCAGCCTTAACTCAACTTCTCGATGGTTGACTGATCATGAATGCCGGTAAGGATTGCACAGGGGTGCAGTTTTTTCCGCATTGTGGACCGGCCAACAAATCAAACGCTGAGACTAATCCTCTCCACTAGTAATTTCTAAGCACGCCAAGGCCCCTTTGCCTGGACCTCGAAAGTGTGGTCCGCGAAATAGTTTTGCGCCATACTTGCGCGCCATGGGATTCTGAAATGATCCTCTTACTTTTCATGCAACCCGAGTTTTAGTTCCAATACCGCACGCCGTAATGGTTGACACGTGAATCGTTGATCTCGTTGAAAAACAAAAAGGAGCAGTCGTTGCTCAAGAGTGAATCAACATGCCGAAGATGAACTTAAGAAAAAGAAGCCCTGAAGAAATTAAGTTTCGGGCGCGACAGGAAGTTTCAAACCTGAAGAACTTCCTAAGACCGCCGAAAGCTGTTCAAGTTCCCATGCGGTCAATGTTACCGCCGGCGAAGGACGTGATCGAAGCATTGAAAGGAACGGCCTTCGTCGGAGATGTCCTCAAAATTGCCGATCAGATTCTCGCCCATCGCGTCCCCTTGCTTGGTGGAAGCCTCGACACAGGGGCAGAAATTCATTGGCGTAAAGACTACGCAAGCTCGATTGAAACGAAACTACGTTATTTTCGTTTCATTCCGTACCTCGACGCTGCCCGTGCGGGCGACCATAAGAATATTTGGGAATTGAACCGTCATCAGCACTTAGTGATTTTGGCCCAAGCTGGCCTCTTCAGCGGTAAGGAAAAATATTGGAAAGAATTGGTTACGCAGTTGGACAGTTGGTTTACCCAGAATCCTTATGGCCGCGGCATCAATTGGACCAGCGCGCTCGAAGTGGCCTTCCGTTCCTTAAGTTGGATCTGGCTTCTGCACCTGGGACAAGATCGGTTCGACGAGGACACGAAGAGGAAGTTAACGCAAGCCATTTTTCAACACGCCGTCCATCTGGAAAACAACCTCTCGGTATATTTCGCTCCAAATACACACTTGCTAGGAGAGGCGCTGGCCCTCCATGCCATTGGGACTTTGTTCCCCGGTTGGGACGAATCGAAGCGTTGGGTCGATCTAGGCGGGCGTATCGTCGTCGAAGAAATGGACAAGCAGGTGCGGCCCGACGGAGCGCATTTCGAACAGTCAACCTATTACCACGTTTATGCATTAGATATGTTCCTGTTTCATGTGGTGATGCGCGAGTCAAATCCGTACCAGGAAAAACTACTGAAGATGGCCGAATACCTCGAATCAATCCTTGGACCGGCTCGTCAGCTTGCATTCTTCGGCGATGATGATGGCGGGCGTTTCTTTCATCCGTTTGGCCGGCACGACCAATACGGTAGGGCCACCCTTGCCACTTGCGCCCAGCTCATGAAGTTGGATTTCGTCAATGAGTACGACGACCTGATGGAGCAGGCGGTGTGGTGGCTTGGAACCACAAGGTTGGTCAAGGCCCGACCGGCGAAGACTGGCGAATCGCGCATATTTCGAGAAGTCGGCATGGCTTCCCTGGTTTCGGGCAACACGCACGTCTTAATGGACGTCGGGCCATTCGGGCCGTGGACGGGTGGCCACAGCCATGCCGACACACTAAGCATCACAGTGCGTCACGGCGCCGAGGAAATTTTGGTGGATGCAGCTACCTTTACATACCTAGCGGATGCCGACGAGAGAAACTATTTTCGGGGAACAGGCGCCCACAACACAATCCGAATCGACCATCTGAATCAGGCTACACCGAGCGGTTCCTTCTCGTGGGCGAATCGGCCCGAAGTGAAAATCATTGACTTTAACTCGACGGACGCGGAAGACCGAGTCGCGGGCGAGTGCCTTTATCGAGGGTTTCGCCACCGCCGAAGTTTGCTGTTCCGTAAGCCAGAAGGTCTCATCTTGTTGTGCGATCTTATCGACGGCGCCTCTGTCGACGAGCATGAGCTAGAGCAGATCTGGCAGTTCGGCGAAACCACGAAGCTGCTGGAACCAGGCGTCTTCCAAATCGGTAAGTTGGCCACACTGCTTCTGCCTGGAAATACACATTTTTCAATGGATGGGTGGAGATCGCGGGCATTCGCAACCAGGGAACGAATTTCAGTGGCGCGTCAAGTCCGGCGCGGTAGCCTTCCCGCTATTCTGCCGGCAGCTATCAGCTTGACAGGGAAGAAAAGCGTCGGGTTCAACATCGATGGATCGACGGCGGAATTCATTGTAGATGGCAAGACATTTCGGGTAGGTTAGAAGTAAGGCCGAAGCGCCTTCGGCGGGCGGCCCACAAGGACGCCCTGCTCAGGATTGGAGACATCGCGAGATTCAATCTGCATTTCTACCTCGCACAGAAGCTTAACCCGACAGGCATCATGTTACAATCAAAATTTCTGTACAGCTGGCAAAGTTCTTGTGTCGTCGACCGCAAGTAACCTTCGGTAAATCCATTTCGCGATTCCAAATTTCGCACCCAAACACGCTGCAGAAAGTACGATCATGAAAGCATAGGAGGCTCTCCAAATGAAGGGAGTCGTTTTGGCGGGGGGCGTCGGAAGCCGGCTCTCACCTTTAACTAGAGTCACCAATAAGCACCTGCTGCCGATCTTCGATAAACCGATGATCTACTACCCGATCCAGACGCTAGTGGACGCGGGCATCCGGGATATCCTCATCGTTACCGGCGGTCGCAATGCTGGAGACTTCCTTCGCTTGCTGGCCAACGGCAAAGAGTTCGGTCTGCGTTATCTCAACTACGCTTACCAGGAAGGGGAAGGCGGCATTGCCGAAGCCCTCGCCCTGGCCGAACCTTTCGCCGAACACGATAGCGTTTGCGTAATCTTGGGCGACAACATTATTGAGGGATCCATCCGCAAGGCCGTCGAAAACTTCACCGAACAAGGAAAGGGAGCCAAGGTTCTCTTGAAAGAAGTCACCGACGCCGAACGCTTCGGAGTGGCGGAAATACGTGGCAGCAATATTGTGGGAATCGAGGAGAAACCCAAGCATCCCAAATCCAATTATGCGGTCACCGGAATTTATCTTTACGATTCCAGCGTGTTCCGCAAGTGCCGCTCTCTTGAACCCTCCGCCCGCGGCGAACTGGAAATCACCGACGTCAACAATGCCTACATCCGGGAAGGCACGATGACCTACGAATTCCTTGAAGGCTGGTGGACCGACGCTGGCACATTTGAATCCCTGCGACGCGCTACAAATCTGGTGGCAGGCAGCGCCGAGCGGAGCACACAGGGTGATTGAAGTGAACTGGTCCGGCCTACGCAACGAAAAGGGCATTGGCAGTCTGGTCTCTTCGTCCTCCTCTAGCAACCTAATCACGGACGTACGGATTGACGTCGCCTCGCTCTACCCGGACGACCGCGGTTACTTCATGGAAATTGCCCGCATGGGACAAAAGTTGGTCGCCGATTTTCCACTTGAGCAGACTCAGGTCTCCTGCGCACTTACCTACTCCGGAGCCATTAAAGCCTTTCACTTCCATCGTTATCAGACCGATGTTTGGGCCCCGGCAAGCGGTATGTTTCAGGTGGCGCTGGTGGACCTTCGCCCCGCATCACCCACTTATGGCCTGCGCAACACCCTTTACGCCGGCGCGCTGCGGCCCTTGCAAATTCTGATTCCACCAGGCGTGGGTCACGGCTATAAGGTGCTTGGCGACACTCCCGCGATGCTTGTTTATGTGACCAATAAAATCTACAACCCCGACGACGAAGGCCGAATTGCCTATAACGATCCGTCCATCAATTACGACTGGGAAACCCAACACAAATGAAAATTCTGGTTACAGGCGGAGCTGGTTTCATTGGTTCCGCCTTCGTTCGAACCACCCTCGCTTTGGATCCCGCTTCCCGCATCGTCAATCTAGATAAATTGACCTACGCAGGCAACTTGGAAAATCTCTCACTCGTCGAGGGCAACCCCCAGCAACGGGATCGTTACCGTTTTGTCAAAGGCGATATCTGCGATGCGTCTCTGTTAGAAAAGTTACTGGATGAAGAGCAGCCCGACGCAATCGTCCACTTCGCCGCCGAATCCCATGTCGACCGCAGCATACACGCCCCCACCCCTGTATTTGACACGAACCTGCGCGGAACCTTCACCCTGCTCGAAGCCATACGCGCCCGTCCGGTGAAGCGTTTCGTTCACATCTCAACCGATGAAGTCTATGGCAGCCTGCCCGCGCCCGCCGAAGCCGATGAACAGTATCCGTTACGGACTTCAAGCCCTTACTCAGCCGCCAAAGCTGGTTCCGATTTACTCGCATTATCTTACTTCACCACTTACAAACTGCCGGTCTTAGTTACACGAGCCTCTAACAACTATGGGCCCTATCACTTTCCGGAAAAGCTAATTCCGCTGATGATTACCAACGCATTTGACAACGTGCCCCTACCCGTTTATGGCGACGGCCGACAGATTCGCGATTGGCTATATGTGGAAGATCACTGCGCCGGCATAAGGGCCGTTTTGAACCAAGGCCGGGAAGGCGAAATATACAACATCGGGGGCAACCGGTCGCTCGAAAATATCGAAGTGGTCAGACGGATTCTTGAGGGCGCAGGGCGGCCCGAATCTTTGATCAAGTACGTGACCGATCGTCCCGGGCATGATGTTCGTTACGCCATTACCAGCGAAAAATTGGAGCGCGAAACCGGTTGGGCCCCGCTCATGAGCTTTGAGCAAGGCCTGGAAAAAACCATCCAATGGTATCGGGACAATCAGGCGTGGGTGGCCCGGGTGAAGTCTGGCGCGTACATGCAGTTTTACGAGCTAAACTACAGTAGCCGGACTTGAACATCAGCCCGCGAAGAAATGTAACAGTTCCGTGGCTATCCGTTCACTGGCCCGGCCGTCCCCATAAGGGTTGTGGATCCTCTGCCGACGGGCGTACTCAACCGGGTCATCAAGAAGCGCGGCCGCGTTCGCGGTAATTTTCGCCACGTCAGTCCCCACCAAAATCGCCGTGCCCGCCTCGACAGCCTCAGGCCGTTCGGTCTTTTCCCGTAGAACCAGGACCGGCTTTCCAAGCGAGGGCGCTTCCTCCTGAATGCCACCCGAATCGGTAACCAGCAGATAGGCGCGGCGCGCCAAGTCCACGAAGGAAACGTAGTCCAGCGGCTCCACTAAATGGATATTAGTGTGATTTGCCAAATGCCGCCGAACGGGTTCCGTCACGTGGGGATTGGGATGAACCGGGTAGACGATTCTGACGCCGGGACGATCAGCCAATTGCCGCAACGCGATGCAGATTCGCTCGAAGCCTTCGCCGAAGCTTTCTCGTCGATGTGCGGTCACCACGATGAGCTTGCGCGAATCAGGTTGATCAAGGAAGGTCCAATCCCGGCCCCGCACCAACCCATGCTCAAGTTGGGCGCGCATGTGCAGAACAGCATCGATGCCGGTGTTGCCAGTGACCGAAATGGAGCCGGCCGGAATCCGCTCCTTCCGAAGATTTTCCGCGGCTCCCTTAGTAGCGGCAAAATGTAGTGCGGCAAAGTGAGAAACAACAACGCGATTCATCTCTTCGGGAAAAGGTTGAGCAAGGTCGCCCGTCCGCAGTCCCGCTTCTATGTGACCCACCGGAATGCGGGCGTAGAAGGCCGCCAGAGCTCCGCATAGAGTAGACGCCGTATCGCCTTGCACTAACACCATATCGGGCTTTTCGGCGAGCAGGACGGGTTCAAGATCGGCAAGAATCCGGCTGGTGGCGGAGGTCAAGGTTTGCCCGGGCCGCATGGCGTCCAAGTCATGGTGCGGCGAAACGTCGAAGACCGACAGCACCTGATCAAGCATTTCCCGATGTTGCGCGGTAACGCAAACACGGGCGTCGAGTTGGGGGACGTGTTGCTGGAAGTAGCGGACCACGGGGCAAAGCTTTACAGCCTCTGGCCGAGTCCCAAAAACGAAAAGAATTTTATGAGCCAACTCCTAGCATAACCTGCCAAATTATCTGACTGGCGTTCGAATTGCCGCGACGCGCATTCGAAAAAAGGGACTGACGAAACTGACATCTTTTTTCGCCACCGCAAGTGATTGGACTTCTAAGGGCAATTTTCGAAAAGGCTGTCTGTTCCGTCAGTCCCTTTTTTTCCCTAGCGAAGTTTTAATGCAGCGGTCTCCCAATGCTCTTGTAAATGAAACCTTGTTGCTCCATCTCCGCTGGATCAAAAACATTCCGGCCGTCAAAGATGATGGGATGAGTTAGCAGTTGACGCGCTCGATTAAGATCCAGTTGCCTAAACTCCGGCCATTCAGTGGCAATCACAAGGGCGTCGCACCCCTCAGCTACATCGTTCATGTCGTCAACATATACTACGCCGGAAAGTACTTCCTTTGCCTTCTCGGCTGCTTTCGGATCATGGACCCGTAGCTTTACCCCTTGCTTTTGCAACCGCAAGCAAAGGTCGATCGCGGGCGAAAGACGCACGTCGTCCGTGTTCTGCTTGAAAGCCAGTCCAAGTACGCCAAGAGTCTTGTCCTTGAGAACCCACAGCGTTTCCTCAATCTTTGTGACGAACCGGTCCATCTGCTCCGTGTTGACTCGTTGCACCTCCTTCAACAACCGAAAATCGTAGCCAAGCTGTTGGGAGATCTTAATGAATGCCGAGAGGTCTTTCGGAAAACAACTACCACCAAATCCCAACCCCGCATCCAAAAATCGCTTTCCGATTCGCGCGTCAAGCCCCATGCCCGCGGCCACCTCAGACACATTGGCTCCGCTTGCTTCGCAGATCACCGAGACAGCGTTGATATAGGAAATCTTCAATGCCAAGAAGGAATTGGAAGCATGCTTAATCAGTTCCGCCGAGTTGATGTCGGTAATGACAATGGGCGCCCCGAATGGCTCATATACTTGTTTCATCGCCGCTACTGGGCGGGTGCTCTTCGAACCGATCACGACGCGATCCGGATGCATGAGATCGGCAACGGCGAACCCTTCCCGCAAAAATTCCGGATTGCTGACAACATCGAAATCAACCTTTCGCTTTTGATAGCGGCGAATAGTTTCTTCCACTTTGTCGCCAGTCTTCACCGGGACGGTGCTCTTGTCGACGACCACTTTGTACCCCTTCATCACGTCAGCGATCTCTCTCGCCACGCCTTCCACGAAACTCAGGTCGACCGATCCGTCAGGTTGAGGTGGAGTTGGGACGGCGATGAAAACGATATCAGAGCCATCAACTCCCTCCTCAATGCTGGTTGAGAAATGCAATCGCTTGGCCGAAACGTTACGATGGACCAGTTCCTCAAGGCCAGGCTCATAAATGGGAATCTCGCCCGCTTGTAGCTTCGCGACCTTTGCCGTGTTGTTATCAACGCAGATAACATTATGGCCAACTTCGGCAAAACAAGCGCCGGTGGTCAAGCCGACGTATCCAGTTCCGATCATGCAGAGGTTCATAAATTTATTGAAGTGATATTAGCAGCTTTTGAATGCCAAGCTAACCTGAGGATAACGCACTGGCTCGATATCTATCCGGACATGCCGGATCATTCTTCAAAATCTCAAAGAGTATCCCAGTCCTCTTGTTACTCCGTAGTTGCGTCAGCGCTTGAGTGAACTGCGTTGTATGGATGATGCCTGAAGTGGATCGTCTAAAACGAACAATTGGTGGGCCCTGAAGGATTTGAACCTTCGACCAAGGGATTATGAGTCGCGGAATAGGGCGTTTTCAGGCTTACGCTTGGTTGCTAAGAATTACTAGAACTCGTCTGTTTTCAGATAGGTACAGAGTATTGGTTTGCTAACCGTCGTTCACGGTTGTTCTCGATTTCTAATTGCTGTCCCCACAAAATCCCCCACAATTTTCTGCCCGGGAATCGGTTTGGTCAGTGGCTTTTGCAGAGATACTTTTTGTGCAGCATCTTGGCACCGCCAACGCCCAACAGGTTGGCGACCACTGCCTGCAAGTCGGCTCTGCACGACGTAATGATGAAAAGATCATTTAATAAAATATTGGGAGCTGACGACTTAGGTATCCGTCGAAAGTGAGTCCAACTTGGCTCCTTCAGCGACTGCCCTAGTTGCGGTATCCAGCCATTCTTTCAGGCTTCCTTTTCGGCAAACGTTTTCACCAAGTTGCCATCGGATCTTGGTTTCAGGCTTTTCGCCATGATTCTTACCGCAATCCAAGGCTATCTTGTCTGGCGTGCCGGTGATACTCCACGTGTAAAACTCAGGCGTTTGCTGAACGATGCGCACTTTCCATTCATTAATTGGCGTTGTTGGAAGGTTGGATAGATCCTCAATGACTTCTTGCAGCAGCACCTCGTCGTCGGAATCCGACTCAAGTCTCGCGGTCATGTTGGCTAGTAGGTCCGAGATTTCATAAAGGAATTTCAAATCCTCTTTGCCAATTCTCAACTCCTCTTCGTCGGCAGCTAGCGGCTCGTTCATCGCTACATCGCATACCCGACGATAGATTTCATTTGCGACATCCTCGACGCAACTAAGATCCTCATCATCTTCGTGATCCCACCTTCCTTCGGACATAAACCACAGTAGGTTGATCTCGTGGGCTGGCATGGCCCGC
>JANXXI010000067.1 GCA_025350695.1 Acidobacteriota bacterium | reverse complement strand
CGCAAGCGGTGGCATGAGCGGATTGCTGAGACCGGGGCATGGTTGCGATCGGTGGTGCAGGGCTACTTCAACTATCATGCTGTACCGGGGAACTTCGCGGCGCTTCAGACGTTCCGGCGGGAGGTGGCACGGTCGTGGCTTGCGGCGCTCAGGCGGCGAAGTCAACGGCATTGTTTCCCGTGGGAACGGTTTAACTCGATAGCGGATCGGTATCTACCTCTGCCGCGGATTTTGCATCCTGAACCTGGGGCGCGCTTTGACGCCACTCACCCAAGGTAGGAGCCGTATGCGCTAAAGTGCGCCCGTACGGATCTGTGCGGGGGGCATCTGGTAACGGATGTCCCTACCGCGACTCCACGCGGATAGAAAACTGCTTGGATTCTTGGGATATGGAAACCGCGCGCCATCCGCAAACTTTGCTTTGCCACGAAATGCATGGGACGTCACTAACTGCCGAACAAGGCGCTCCGCGCGCCTGCAGATGCCAACTAAGCTGGGATACAAACAAGCAAAGTATTTGACTGAGCTCCCTGTAACAAGCGAACTCGCTAAGAGCCGAGGTTGTCGGGTTGACCTTGGTTACCCAGCCTATGGAGAACTATGATGCGCACCACACATCCCTACCTGGTTCGCTTGACGCATTGGATTGCGGCCATCACGATTTTCGTTTTGATTCTAAGTAGCTTGGATATTTTCCGCACCTTTCCAAGCTTCGGCTCAAAGTTTGCCGGAAAGCGATGGCCTGCTAATCCCGGCGAAACCGGGCTTGGGAGGATGGTTGAGCGGCGCGTTGCAGTGACTGTAGGGCCGCCTCACTTTTTTCAGGCCTGGCGCTGGCCCAACTCGTGCAAGTAAGCGCGCTGGTTACATTGCTTGGAGGTTGGCAAGGGGCGCGTCTGGTTAAGTGCTCTATTCCCGGCCACTTACTGATGGTGGCGATTGCAGGTAAGCCGGGGGTTTACGCGATTGTAGTTGGCCGTTCGCCCCGGAAGTAGAGTCTCGTATTGATCAAAAGGAAAATGCCCACAAACAAATAGATCACTGATGCCGAACTGATTGACGCGCTCATACCGTAACTTTCCGAGGCATAGGCAATTGCAATAGGGGCCGTTGCCCCACCCAACCACGCCAGCGAATTCATGATGCCCGATGCACTGGAACGCCACTGCGGCTTCACCACGTCATAGAGCGACGCCCAGATATTGGCGTCATACATCCCCTTGAAAAACCCAAAGCAAACCATGGCCACAATCAGCACCGGCACATCAAGCGTCCAACCGGTTAGGAAGATGAACGGCGCACCCAGCATCAGGCCGAAAGATTGAATCAGCATGCGGCCTCCTTTATAGTGATGCGCGGCCCGATCCGCCAAGTAGCCCGAAGTAAGTACACCCAATACGGAAGCCAGTTGTTGATAGGCCGTGGCGCTGAAGCCAGCCAGCGAAAGGCTCATGTGGAATTTGGTGTAGAGGAACGACGGCATCCAACTCAAGAAAATGGAGGCTACGAAGTTGGCGCCCATGAACGTGAAGATCAGCACCGGAACCATGCGGCTTTGAAACGCTCCGCGCAGGATTTCGCCCAAGCCGCCTTGGCCGATAAGTGTTCCGTGCCCAGCGGCATCCGGTTCGGAGGCGCCGCGCACTGGCTCTTTCAGCAGGGTCCACAGCACGAACGCCAGCACAATTCCAAGGCCGCCGAAACAATAGAAGCTGGACCGCCAACCGTAATGCTCACCCATGTATCCCGAAACCGCGCCGCCGGCGATAGTTCCGGCATAGACGCTTGATTGATGCAGCGCCAGCGCGCGTGATCGCGTGTCCTTGCCATGGTAATCGGCCACCAGCGAAAGCGCCGCCGGAAAGTAGAACGCCTCGCCGAATCCTTCCAGCGCGCGAATGATCACCAGATGCCAGTAGTTCTGCGCGAAGGCCGTGCACAGGGTGATTGCGGACCAAAACAGCAGCCCGCCCAGGATCAAAGTCTTGCGCGAGAACTTGTCGCCCGTGATGCCGGCGAATGGGCCGGAAAGGGCATAAATGTACATGAACGCCGAACCGACAATACCTAGTTGCATGTCGCTGAGCGCCATCTCTTTTTTCAGCAGCGGAAAGACGGAGAAGATAGCTTGGCGGTCGGCATAGTTGAAAAAGCAGACGAACCACAGCATGCCGACGACGGCCCATTTATAGGTTGTGTTCATTGAAGGACGTGGTTCATTATTTCACAACACCGTCGTCCACCCACCTTAGGTTCGATTTCCACCGCCCGTCCGTCTTATACTCATACAATGAAGTTTCGTCTACTTTCAATAGTTTTCATGGGCCTCGTCTACGCCCAGCCGCCGGCCCAGAACGGGCAACCCCAACGCCGCCGCGAACCCACGGGCGATGCCAGCCTCCAGATGTCGATCGAAGAATACACGCCCAAGAGCGGCTTGGTTGTGCCGCAGCACCCGGTAACTCGTGCCAAGTACCCGTTCGTCGACGTGCACAATCACCAGCGCGGTGACATGCCCGCCGAACAGCTCGACAAGCTGGTAAAGGATATGGACGCGCTGAACCTGCAGGTGATGGTGAACCTAAGCGGAGGTTCCGGCGAGCGCCTGCGCAAAACCGTGGACAACATGGCCAAGGGGAAGTACGCCAAGCGTTTCGTTGTGTTCGCCAATTTCGATTTCAGCAATATTGACGCGCCCGATTATTCCGACCGCGTCGCCAAGCAGTTGGAGGACGATTTGAAGTATGGCGCCAAGGGTTTGAAGATCTTCAAGGATTTCGGCATGGATCGCAAGGACACTAAGGGCCAGCGTATCCATGTCGACGATCCGCGTTTCGACAAGGCCTTTGAGGTGTGCGCCAAGATGAACGTGCCGGTGCTGATCCACACGGCCGAGCCCAGCCAATTCTTCCTGCCGCAGGATAAGAACAACGAGCGGTGGCTAGAGCTGAAGCAGTTCCCCTCGCGCGCCCGCCCTCCCGAGAAGTATCCCACCTGGGAGACGATGATGGACGAACAGCACCGTATGTTTAAGAAGCATCCCAACGTGAAGTTCATCAATGCGCACCTTGGCTGGCTGGGCGGCGACTTGGCGCAACTCGGCAAGTTGATGGACGAGATGCCGAACATGTACACCGAGATTGGCGCGGTGCTGGCTGAGCTAGGCCGGCAGCCGAGGTTCGCCAAGCAATGGTTCATCAAGTATCAGGACCGTGTGTTTTTCGGCAAAGATACGTGGGAGCCGTTTGAATATCATTACTATTTCCGCGTGCTCGAGACGGCCGATGAGTATTTCGATTACTACCGCCGCCGTCATGCGTTCTGGCAGATGTATGGGCTTGAGTTACCCGATGAAGTGTTAAGGAAGTTGTATTACAAAAATGCGCTGAAGTTGATCCCCGGGTTGGATGCTTCGGCGTTTCCCCGGTAGACTGATTCCCGCGATTCTTACACAGTCAAAGCTTTAGTTTAAGCTAACCTGAAAGTATGGGCGTTGCGCTCCAAGGTCACGAACGAATCGATCAGCGAAGTATAGCGATGCATCGCGCCATTGCGTCGAAGATCATCGCCCAGCCAGAACTTCTCCAGATCGCGCGCGACAACATCACGCGGGCAATCAAAGCCGATAGCCGCTCCAGTCACTATGCAAAAACCTGGAGCGAAATTCTTTAGAAGCCTCTGGGGGAGATCGCTCAAATGATGGATGAGGATAGCGAACCCATGCGCGCCCTCCGCCAGGCGACCCCTTTTGCAGGGATTCTCACACCTAATGAACGTTGGGCTATTTACGATGACTTCAACTCGGCTCCGGAAAAATAAATGACCAGGGCGCAGTTGGAACACGTGATCCGCGCGGCCGGGACGATTTCCGACATTGAAGATGTCGTCGTAATTGGAAGTCAGTCAACATTGGGCGGATTTCCCGACGCCCCTGCAGAGCTCTTGATCTCTCAAGAGGCCGACATGTTGTCGCTTGACCATCCCAAACGCTCCGAATTGATTGACTCCACCATTGGCGAGGGCTCTCCATTTCAGAAAACGTTTGGCTACTGCAGCCATGGCGTTGCCCTGACCACCGCTGTTTTGTCAAAGGGATGACGCGAAAGACTTATCCTTGTTTCCGGAGTCAACACCAAGAACGTGCGCGGATGGTGTTTGGAGGTTGACGATTTGGCTATTGCCAAGTACGTTGCCGGCAGAGAGAAAGATCTCGTCTTTCTGGAGGCATTAGCGAAGCACCGCTTAGTTCGCCGCGATGTTCTTGTGCTAAGACTTGAGGGTTGCCATATCCTAGAGGCATGCCCATCACCCGCCGCGTCGCCCTATCCGCGCTCGCCGCACCGCTCTCGATGTCAGCCCAAGCCACCCTCCGCCTAGCCACATTCCAAGTCGACGCCACTCCGCCCCTCGGCTCCGCCCTCTGCCACGGTCTGGTCAAACCAGCCGCACGCATCGGCGACCCCACCACTGCTCGCGGCCTCATCCTACTCGGAGCTGGCGCGCCCATCGTCATCTGCGCCGTCGATTGGACCGGCCTTGGCACCGACCTTCACGACACTTGGCGCAGCGAGATCGCGCGTAGCGTTCAAACTACGCCTGAGCGCGTCATGGTTCACAGCCTCCACCAGCACGACGCCCCCGGTTGCGACTTCGCCATGGAAAAGTACCTCGCCAAGTACGGTATGGCGAATGCTTCTTGCGATCCCACGTGGGCCCGCGCCGTCATCACCAAGTCTGCCCGCGCCGCGCAGTCGTCGCTCACCCTAGCCCAACCGGTAACGCACGTGGGCACAGGCAAAGCCGAAGTCCAGCAAGTGGCATCCAACCGCCGCATCCTCGGGGCCGATGGGCAAATCAAATACGTGCGCATGAGCGCCACCAAGGATCCAAAAATCCGCGCCGAACCCGAAGGCCTGATAGACCCCAACGTGCGCCTGATCAGCTTCTGGAGTGGCGACCGTCCAGTGGCCAGCGTGACCTTCTACACGACGCACCCGCAGAGCTATTACAACATCGGCGAAGTCAGCGCCGATTTCGTCGGCATCGCCCGCGAAAATCGCAAGAGCGCCGTTCCGGCAGCCGCGCATGTCCACTTCAACGGAGCATCGGGTAACGTCACCGCCGGAAAGTATAACGATGGCTCGCCGGAGAATCGCTTGCTGCTCGCTGGGCGCTTATCGGAAGGCATGCGCCACGCGTGGGAGGCGGCAAACAAGCGCCCCGTTTCACCCGTCGATGTCGAATGGCGAACCGAGCCCGTGAAACTCGCCGTGCGCTCCAGCATCTCGTCCGCCGACGCCCACGCGACGCTGGCGGACCCCAAAGCTACGAAAGTGAACAAGCTCCGCGCAGCATTCGATTTGGCTTGGATCGACCGCGCCCCGAAGCCAATCGACTTGGCCATGCTTCGGCTGGGCGATGCCCATGTCCTGTTCATGCCCGGTGAGCTATTCGTTGAATACCAATTGGCGGCGCAGCAAATGAAGCCCGATCGATTCGTAGCGTTAGCCGCCTACGGGTTCTATGGCATGGGCTACATCGGCACGGCCGCCGCTTACGGGCAAGGCGGGTACGAAACCAGTGAAGTGTCGCGCGTCGGACCGGAAGCACAGGCCGTTTTAATGGCCGCCATGCGGAAGCTGTTAGCCTAATCAGAAATGAATCACGTGACGTGACGCCAAAATGAGCTCAGGTTTTGAGCTTCTGAATACCAGTCGTGATTTCCGCCGTGCCGGATCAAGAGACATCCTTTAACCCACAGAAAGCTCGGCCACTCTGTGGACGCCTGATATTTCACCGCGGGTAAGGTCCTTGTACAAATCCCGAAGATTTTCCTCCATATCCGACCATGACTCGGCCTGCGTAAGGTAGTCGGGATAGTCCTCAAGGTAACCAAGCCACATTTCGCCGTCTTGCCAATAAATATAACGAGCTTTGCTCATGGCGCTTACTCTACTGCCCTTGGGAAGGATTGGTTGCCGCCCGCCGCCGAGGTGTGTCCGCTCAGCGAGATGTCTACCAGTCCAGCCGCATTCCCAACTGCACCTGCCGCGGCTTGAATCCAAACCCACCAAAGGAACTCTGAAGAGATGCAATCCCAGTGCCATCCGTGGTTGGTCCATTCAAGCCTTGCGTGTTGAACACGTTGAACACATCAATCGTGGCGCGCAGCTTCATTCGTTCGGTCAGCGAAAACGTTTTCTGCATCGACGCGTCCTGATTCCAATTCATCGGCCCCAAGCGTGGCTGGTTTCGCATCGGGTGCAAGCCGTTGTCGAATGCCACCTGCACCACCGCGCCGCTGGTCAATCGAATGTTCACGTTGTTGGTGTCGTACAAGTTCGATCCGGGATCGCTAGCCGAACCACCCACCGGCCAAGGGTTGATCGGCTTTTGGAACGGAACGTAATCGCTGGGAAGGCCAAACACGCCATTGCGTAACCCGGCGGCATTCTTGCTGTTGATCTGCTTCTGCGAAATGTAGCCATTGTAATATAGGTAACCCGAATAACAGCGCTCCTCCTTCGCACTGGTAGCGTTAGCCGCCGTGGCGCGGCAATCCAAGATAGGATACTGCGTGCCGTAAACCTTGATCGGCGCTGTGAACTCACCCCAGTTAGCGGTCGAAAGGGCGAACCACGTGCTGACTACCGTTCCAATCCCCGAAAGCTGCCATCCGCCAATCGCCCCATTCACGAACTTGTTGTTGGTGTTTAGGAACTGCTTCCCTTTGCCGAATGGCATCCGGTACAAGAAATTCCAACGAACGCGATGCTTTGGAATGCCGGTGTCGCGCGCATAATTCAGGAAGCGGTTCAATTCCTGGGGATCGGTAGGAACAGAGCCAGGCAGGTATTGGCTGGCCACCACTCCACCACCGTCGCGGAAGGAGTTACCCGCAAGACGTACGGAGTTAGTCAGCGTATAGAACAACTGGTAGCTGATGCCCTTGCTGAAGCGGCGTTCCGTTTCAAGAGTAAACGTGTTGGTTGTGATCTGCCCCGTTTTGGTGATGAACGTTACGTTGGTGTAAGCATTCTGATCATAGGGCCGGCCAGTGACGTTGCCGAATGTCCCTGTGGGCAGCGGCGCAAGTGTGGTCAGGTAGCGAATATAGGCGCTTGGCAGACCATTGATGTTGAACTGCTGATCGGCATTCACTCCATGCTTGCCGTTATAGCGGATGCGAAACACGTTGGCGTTCTTCACCTGTTTTTCCAACATCAGGTTCCATTCGTGGATCTTCAGGTTGGGAAAATTCGGGTCAAGCCCGGTCACGCCCTGGCCGCGTCCCACCGAAGTTAGGATCGCCGGAATGTCGCGGCTATTCTTCCCGGCGATGATAGTGGGAACATTGCGCAACAGATAGCTATTATTGCCGTCCGGGCTCTGCGCCGCTGTGTTGGGGCTATACGTAAACGTGCCACGGAATGGCAGCTGACTTGAGAAGGCAGCCAACAAAGTACGCATCGGGAGTGCCGAAATATACATGCCATACCCGCCGCGGATAACCAGAGTTTTAGGTCCATCGAAGGCGCGGTAAGCGAAGCCCAGCCGCGGACCGATATCGAAATAGTTAGACGGGAAGATGTCCGGCGACTTACCTAATTCCTCAGCGCTCTTAAACGTTACGCCCACGTTCTGATAAATCCCGACGATTTCCGGCGTCGTGGAACCAAGCTTGTAATAGTAATCGAGCGGCTTGGGAAGCAGCAGCGAATGACTCGCCAAATCAAAGCCGTTCAACTGATAGTTCTCTTCCCTCATGGCAGGGTTGATGTCCCAACGCACACCAGGGTAAAGGTTCAGCCGCTTAGTAACTTTGAAGTTGTCCTGCAAGTATAGCCCGGCGTTGTTATTAATCAGGCGCAAGTAACTGCGCTTTAGACCAACCGAGTAGGTGTTGGCCACGCCCAGGTAGAAGTTAGCGGCATCGTATCCAGTCTGCGGAACCACACCGGGGCTGGTCGTATTGCCAAGCGTGCTGCTTTCAAGCGCCGTGGCCAAACTACTGAAATTCGCCGACCCGGAAATTGCTCCTTGGTCCGGCAGCAGGTGCTGCTGTTCAGAGTAATAGGACCAGCCAAATTGGAAGTCGTGCTTGCCGTTGGCGGTGAACGTGAAGTTCTGTTGCAAGTTCAAGATCCTGCTGGTGAGTGCGCGCCGGTTGTCGCCTTCGGTATAGGTGATGAAGTTTCCGATGCCGTTAATATTGGGGAATCCGATTTCACCGTAAGGGTTGGGCAGTCCCAGCGCCTTCGACCAATCTTGCTGAGCATCGGGCGCGCCCGTGATCGTCTTGGTGCTCTGCCAAGTATGGTTAGCCAAACTTTCCACGTTGAGGCGCGGGGAGAACATGTGCGTCCAGCTGAGCGCTCCGGCAATGGCCTGCATGGGAAGGAATGTAACATTCGCTTCCTTGTTTGCGGTGGGCGCCCCGGTGCCGCCGCCGGTGCCAAGGAAGTTCGCCTTGCGCCGCCCGCCGTTCACTTTGACAAAGAAGTTATCGCGTTCGCTGAAGCGATGGTCAACCTTGATCGTCGTAGGATTGTCGCTCAAATTGGGATTGCCATTGGTGGGCACAGCCATCTTCAAATTGGTGGTGATCACCGGATTAGTGATGTCGCTTGGCAGCGGAGTGATGCCCCAAATCGCCTTGGCCAAAGGACTCATGCGGCTGAGCGGAATCTGATTGTTGACGAACGGGTCGCGCATGGTGATGGTGCGGTTATTGGCGAACGCCGTTCGCGTGGTGTTAGGGTCGTACAGTTGCAGAAAACGATCGGTGGAATCGCGCAGTTCGCTGAAATCACCGTTGCGCATTGCCGCCGTCGGCACGGAATAATCGCGGGTCAACCCTTGACGCAGTTCGACGTGCTCACGCGAAAACAGGAAGAAGGTTTTGTTCTTGCCGTTGTATTTCGGCAACAGCACCGGACCGCTGATAAAGCCGCCGAATTCGTTGCGGATCAGTTTCGGCACTTGATAGGGAACGGAAGTGAAGCTGATATCCTGCCGGGCCCGCGCCACGCCGAAAGCGTTGTTACGGGTCGTTTCATGAGCCCCAAAATGGAACGCATTGCCGCCGCTCTTGGTAGACACTGTCACATTCACCGGCGTATTGAACTTTGCGGAAGAGGTACTCGTTTCCACGCGAACTTCGCCGATGGACTCAAGCCCTTGCTGATTCATCGAGCCGCCAAATTCACGATTGTTCGATGCCGCTCCGTCCTGTGTGAAGCTGGTCGAGTACACCATCAGTCCGCCGCTGCGAAGACCGCCGTTCACATCGATGACTTGTTCCACTCCCGGCGTAACATCGGCCAGCAGCGTGTTGAGGTCGCGGCCATTGATGGGCAACTCGCGGATCCGTTGGCTATCGAGCGTCGTTGCGTCCGTCGGATCGGTGGTGGTGACTAATGGAACAGATGCCATCACCTGAATGGTTTCGGTGACCTGGCCTGGAACCATTTGCGGCAGGACTTCAATGGACCGGCCAGTCTCAAGCTGAACGTCCTCTTCCCAAGTCTTCATGCCTGGTACTTCGACACGAACCTTGTACTTGCCGATAGGGATCGGCGGGGTGATGAAGTAGCCGTCCCCGTTGGTGATCGTGTTGGTGACACGGCTCGTATCGATGTGGCGCACGGCCACTTTGGCGTTCGGAATAGCGGCCGCGGTTGCGTCCTTGACGGAGCCTTGAATGGTGCCGCCGCCGGCCGACGACTGCGCGACCGCGGGAACGGCCATTGATAAGAAAGAAATGAATACAACTACAACGTGGAGATAATGTCGCATGAAGAGTTACCCTAGTCTCGAAATAGTATATCGAAAATATTGTGGAGGACTCTAGCTTCGCCGCCCGTTACGAATAGACACATGTACACCCGTGGCGTGAGTCTTTCGCACGCAATCCTTTGAACTCATTCCGTCCGTTGTCACCAACTTAAGTCCGCCCCCGACTAGCTAGGCCCTTCCTCCGGCTTCGTCGGGATGCGGAAGCCTTTGACAAGTTCGCTGCGCGGGACGGGCTTATCCTCGCCAGATGCAGAACAGGACTTGCTTGACCCGCGAGTTGTCATGGTTGTGGAGTTTGTTGAAGCTGATGGTTTCGGGCCTTGCGGCGGCCATCATTTTGACGGGGAGAGAGATGAGGCCGAAGGTGATGTGACCTTTCCAGATGGTGGATGCCATGGTGCTTTTATTTTCGCGGGAAAGCGGGTGGCCGGATGCAAAGTAGATTCACCCCCGTTAGCTTGAAAATCTTACGAACCAGCCGGGCGCCTAACCTTACTCAACACTGTAAGCCATAACCGCACCGCCCAACTTACTGCCGTCCACCTTGCCATGGCCACCAGCGCAAACCACAACATAGCGCTTCCCTTGCCAGATATAAGTTCCCGGTACGGAGTGCGCTCCAAAGGGCAGCTCGGTTTCCCACAGCTTGCGCCCGTCGTCTGCCGCATATGCCCTCAGCTTGGCTTCGAAAATCGTCCCGCCGAAGAACACCACACCGTTCACCGCCAGCGGGCCGCCGATGCTGGGCAAGATAGGAGCTTCCCAGCGTACCTTCCCCGTTCCCACCTCAATTGCCACAAGCATTCCCCACGGTTCCTGATTGCAGGGCCGGCCTTCCGGGTCAAGGAACGTTTTGCGCGACATCGCAAAGGGTGCGCCGTCTTGCTTGGCATATTCCTGCCCCCAACGCTCGCCCGTTTCGCCATGCCCCGCCGAATCGAATGTCGCGCGCGGAATCAGCCGCACTGCCGTCGCCAGTCGATTGGCTGCTACAAATAACAATCCACGTTGCCCGTCGTACGATCCGCTTCCCCAATTCGCGCCACCGATATTGCCCGGAAACAGCAGCGTGCCTTGCAAACTCGGGGGCGTAAACAACCCTTCATAGCGAAGCTTATTGAACTCCGCTTCACACCAACCCGGGCGAGGCGTGAACTTCTGCAACGTGAAGACCCCATCTTTCAATGGATACGGTTGCGTTGACGAAGCCTTCTCTCCCGCAACGTCTGACTTCGGTACCGCCCGTTCCTCTACCGGCAACAGCGGCTTTCCGGTCATCCTATCCAAGGCGAAATAATGCCCCAACTTGGTCAGCGCACCCACGGCGGGCTTCCCGCCCACGTCGATCAAAGCCAGCCGCGACGCCTCATCGTAATCCCACAAATCGTGATGCACTACTTGAAATGACTACAACAACTTGCCGGTTGAAGCCTGCAGGGCTGTCACGGAATTTGCGTACTGATTGTCGCCCGGCCGCATACCGCCGTAGAAATCGGGCGAGGCACTGCCCGTAGGAATTAGCACCATGTCACGCTCTGCGTCAACGGCCATGGGAGCCCAAGCATTCGCCGCACCCGTCTCGCCCGCCGGTGTCGGATCCCAAGACCACTTCAGCTTCCCGCTCTTCACGTCGAACGCCCGTACCGTCCCGCGATCCATCACCGCGCGCCCATTGTCTCCAATCGCCGACCCAACGATCACGGTATCGCCAACCACGGCCGGGGCCGATGTCACCTGATAGTTGCCCTCATTGCTCGAAGGCCCTAGCTTCACTTCCCAAAGCCTTTTGCCACGCAAGGCGTCAAGCGCAATCAACCGGGCATCAAGCGTCCCGAAAAATAGCCGCCCCTTGTCAACAGCTACCCCGCGCGCCGATGCCTCTGAATAACCGCGGCCCGCTACGTGAGGATCAAAGCGCCACTTCTCAACACCTATGCCCGGGTCCAGTGCAATCACCTGATTGAACGGAGTAATCACGTATAGCAGTTTGCCCGCCATCACTGGAGTAGCTTCAAAAGCTGCGATCTTGGCCGCGTGCCCAGTTGCCGGCGGCTTTGCTTGGGTATCAAAACGCCACGCCTGTTTAAGGCGCGGCGCGTTCTCAGGCGTCAAATCTGCTAGTGCCAAAAGGACAATGTTCAGCCACATCACACAAACTTCCAACCTTTTCTAAATTTCGGCCTCAGGTATTGATTTGCTTCGGCGTTGTTGGTGAATCGCATGTTCTGCGCATCCCAGTCAAGCCTGCCTTCAAACTTCATAGCGATCACGCCCAGCAGCATCCACGATACAAATGGAGCGGCCACGGAGAAGTTGGAACAAGCATGCTCCCCACCCTTGGCCGCACGAATCCAATCCTGATAATGCCCCGGGGAGCGAGTCAGCAGCTTTGCCGGCATCTTGTAGTCTTTCATTTTCGCGTCCGGCATCAATCGTGCGCGCTCGCCATAGCAACCGGTTGTCACCAACCCCTTTGACCCGATGAACACGCTGCCGTTCACGTCGTTATCTCCCAGCAACTCACCATCAGGAACGCCCTCGATCTTTGGTTGCGCGGTCATCCCGTCATGCCAAAAGATCTTTACGGGAGGCATGGAACCACGAGCGGGAAAATCGAAACGAATCAGGGAACTTTGCGGGAAAGTATACTTACCCTTGCCGTCCTGCTTTACACACTCCACGCTGGTTGGCGCGGTGAGGCGCATTGCCATATTGGGCGTTCCCAGAATATGGCACGCCATGTCTCCGATCGCACCGCAACCAAAGTCCGGAAAGCCCCGCCACTTCCGTGGGACATAAGCCGAACTATATGGCCGTTGTTCCGACCCAGCCAACCAAGCCTGCCAATCAAGGGTCGATGGAACCGCCTCTTCCTGAGGAATCACGTCCGGACCTTGCGGCCAATACTTCAGCGGGCGATTGGTCCAGGCATGCACTTCACTGACATCGCCAATCTCGCCCGACCAAATAATCTCCGCGCATTCCCGCGCCCCTTCATTTGAATACCCTTGATTTCCCATCTGGGTAGCGACACCAAACTTCGCGGCGCCTTCCTTCAATTGCTGTGCCTCCCAAACCGTGCGCGTCAATGGTTTTTGACAGTAGACATGTTTACCGCGCGCCATGGCCCACATCGCAGCCGAGGCATGCACATGGTCGGGGCAGGATACCAGCACAGCGTCAATGTTCTTCGACTCTTTATCGAACATGCGCCGGAAATCCGCATAGCGTGGCGCGTGGGGATGCAACTTATACGCCCGCGCCGCCTGCTTTTCATCAGGATCGACCAGGGCGACGATGTTTTCCGACTTGCAACCGTTGATGTCGGTGAAACCCTTGCCCCCCGCTCCAATAGCTGCAATATTTAATTTTTCGTTGGGCGATTTGTAACCCATTTGTTTGAGCGAAGGTGTGGCGCCGAAGCCGCCTGACGGAACCGCGCCCGCCATGAGCGAGCCAAGGAAGAAGTAGCGCCGATTGATGTTGGTCATAAGTGCCTCTGGAATCCATGCTATCAGTTGCGTGGTCCAATTCATTTGAGAGCATTCATTTGAGAACCTCGGAAGCGCTTCTAATAATATGTTATGCTACTGTTCTAATTCGCATCACCCTTCGCCAAATTTGAGGAGTCACCCCCATGACCTTTCGCGTAGTCTGGCTCTTACTAGTAGTTTCGCCCTTATTTCCGCAAATCCTTTATAACGAGCAACGGGATAAACAAGCTCAAGAAGTGCAGAAGCTCGGCGCGGAACTACAAAACAGCTCGGTCTTCCAAAAAGCATTGATAACCTCGACGTCCTATGGAAGCAGAGGCAAGACAGCGTTCTTCGGAACGCGCTCGATCAAATGAATGCGCGTCTGGCTGTGCTCGAAACATGGGAGCAAGTGGATGAATTCCTGCTGAATTTGTCTGAGCGGATTGGCTCAGACAAAGCCCCCAAATTAGCTGCGGTGCTTGAGTCATTGAAGAAGCAAGAGGTAGAAACACAAGAGGCCCTGGCGGACTTGAAGAAGAAGCTTGCAGCCTTGCCTAACTCCGTTGAACTCATTAACAGCTTGGGATCCTGGTTCGAGAAGATCGGTAAATTGGACCAAATTGTTGACCTCGCTCAGGCCAAGGCTGGCTCCCCGGCCGAACAGGTTGCAGCTGCTAAAGAAGCGGAAAAGCAGCTAAAAGCCCTGGCAACTGAGTACAAAGCGTTTTCATTGAGCCTGCCTGCCAGCCCAGGCGCTTTATTTCTTAAAGGCCAGTTGGAGGTAATAAGGTTGCGCGAAGCAAACTCGCAAAATTTGATCGCCATTGAAAAGCGAAGGCAGAAGGAACTGAAGGGCGTTCGCGATTTAATGGCGGAGACAACAAACGGCCTTGCATGTTTGAGTGAAACCGAGCGGCAGGGCTCAATTGCCGCAACTCTGCTGGGCAGGGCGGCCAGTGCGGCCAACGCGGCCAGCCCAACCAAGGAAAAAGACGACGAGTGTCTTCAATTCCTGACACTAGCTCTATTCAATTTCGCAGCGCTCAATGCCCGTAGCGACACGGCTTCAAGGCTAGCCGCAATTCGTTCCAGCCTTGAAGATCGCGCTTCGGCGTTGCGTTTGTCGGCGGCGGGAACTAGGCAGATTGAAGAATTGATCAACAACGGTGTAACTCGCCTGGCAATGTTCCACAAGGGCGGATTGAAACCAGAAACGTTGGCCCAATTGATCCAAGCCTTGGCTACCGCCGGAATTATTCCCGCTCTGGTTCTGAGATAAAAGAGAGGCTATTGATGCGAAATATTTACCGCATTGTGCTGCTAACGCCCGTGCTTTTGTTAACGTCGTGCGCACAGAAGGATGCCCGCGAATACGCGAAAAAATTGGCGGGCTTGTTGAGTGATTACAGCATTCAGATCGACGCAAAATTAGCAGACGAGCAAAAGCGTTACGTCAACGAGGCGCAGAGAAACGAAACCGCGCTCGAAGACGATGAAGCCCAGCGGCTGGAGGATCTGCGATCCTCTAAGTCTTCAGAAGCCGCGAAGAATCTGAAGGCGAAGAATCTCCCCCCGTCTGCCTTCCTTTCGACTCTCATTCCCACCTACGCCAAAACGGATTTTGATAGCAGTTTGGCCCTTTACGAAAAGTCCCAAACCGCCTATATGGCGCACTTGAAGGGCCTGGTGGACTTGTCGATTGAAAAGGCGAAAATCGAAGCATTGCGGCAAGCGATCCTTGCTTTGGCGAAAGATCCAGGCGTTTTCGCGGAGGCGCGAAATATCGGCAAGTTCGGTTCTGATCTGAAAGACAAAGTGAATCTTAACACCTGCTCCAGTGCGGCCAGCGAATTGACCGCGGCGAATAAGCGAGTCACGGATTTAACAGCCGCAATTGCCGACTCGACAAAAGTTGCCGACAAGACTATTAACACCGCTAAGTTGACGATCGCCCAGGCCGACGCCAAAGCCGCGAGGGACCTTGCCGTATCCACCGGCAAATTTAGTAACCAGAGCATCTGCCAGTAGGAGGCCCCATGCCAGCAAAAGTTGCAATAGTTGCAGACGATCGAATCGCTCAGTTGAAAAAAGCCCGCGATGCGGCCCAAGCGATTGTCGACGAAATTCAGAAACGCAACATCAGCGATCCATTCCCTCCAAGAAAGGAATTGCGCAAGGTAAAGCTGCTGGAGGCGGTTGGGGATGTCAGGGATTTGGACACCATTATTGACGACGAACAGGCGGCCACCCTGATTGTCAGCGTTGATCCTGACGATGTGGCTGAGTTGCAGACCTTGGCCGAGAAGTTGGACGACGCAATCACAGGATCAATCCTTCAAACGAAGGGCCTTACAACGATTACAACCGTGTTAAACGCGGTTTCCAGCGTGCGTGACAAACTCGACGCCTAGTTCTTGCGGGGAGTGGCGAAAGTGAAGGGCCGGTTTTTGATCGAACCCAAACCACTTCTCGGACGTATTACTCTCATGCAAGGCATCCTCCAGGACCTCCGGTTCGCCCTACGCACCATCCGTCGCGGCCCGCTATTCGCCACCATCGCCATTCTTTCCCTCACGCTCGGCATCGGCGCCAACACCGCGATCTTCACTCTGATGGACCAGTTGATGCTGCGTATGCTACCCGTCAAAGACCCCGAACAGCTGGTGATGCTATTTCAAAAAGGGTCGCACAACGGCAGCAATATGGGACAGCGTATGCACTCCTACGCCATCTACCGCGACTTTCAGCAAAAGGCCGAACCCTTTTCTGAGGTCCTTTGCCGGCGCCAAATGGCCGCGGCCGTCAGCTTCGATGGCACGACGGAACGCATCGATTCGGAAATGGTCTCCGGCAATTTCTTTTCGATGCTCGGCGTTAAGCCCGCCGCTGGCCGCATCTTTAGCTCACAAGAAGACGACCGCATCTACCGCGGTCATCCGGTGGCAGTGCTCAGTTACAACTATTGGGTTAACCGCTTCGCTCAAGACCCCAAAGTAATCGGGAAGAAAATCCTGGTGAACGATTATCCAATGACAGTTGTGGGAGTGGCCGCCGCCGGATTCACTGGCATCGACCCCGCTGTTGCTCCGCAACTCTGGACGCCCATCCTGATGCTGCCAGTGATGGCCCCTGAATGGCCTTGGCTCAAGATCGACGACCGGCGCACGCGTTGGGTGCAAGTGTTCGGACGCCTCAAGCCCGGTTACACGGTGGAAACGGCGCAAGCCCCAATGAGCGTACTGTTCCATCAAATCCGGCAAGAAGAAATGACCCGTGCAGAGGCCGCCAAATGGTCCAAATACCAACGCGAACAATTCATGAAAGGCAGCATTCATATCGAACAGGCCGCCACCGGATATTCTCAACTCCGCAATAGCTTTTCAAAGGCCCTCATTGTATTGATGTGCATGGTGGGCCTAGTGCTGCTGATTGCGTGCGCCAACGTTGCCAATCTAATGATCGCCCGCGCCTTCGCCCGTCAAAAGGAAATCGCCGTACGGCTGTCGATCGGGGCATCCCGTGGTCAACTGGTCCGCCAGTTGATGGTGGAAAGCATGCTGCTCTCCCTGTTTGGAGGAATCGGCGGCGTGGCCCTTGCGGTCCTTTTGACTAAGGCGCTGTTGAAGCTTGTGCCCACCGGAGAAAACGCTTTGCTAATCCGTGCGGAACCCGACGTGCGCATTCTTGCGTTCGCCATGGGCCTCACGTTTCTCACCTGCTTGATCTTCGGTTTGGTACCCGCCTTGCGCGCCAGTCGGCCGGACTTAATGCCAACCCTCAAGGATGCAATGGGATCGATTGCGGGTTCTGGCGGGTCGCTTTTGTTGCGAAAAAGCTTAGTCGCAGCACAGGTTGCGCTCAGCTTTTTGCTTCTCTTCGGCGCCGGATTATTTGTCCGCAGTCTCGAAAACTTAATCAAGGCTCCAACCGGCTTTGAGGAGCTCGACAACCTGGTGACCTTCCGTTTGGCTCCGGCCCTCAGCGGTTACAGCCCCGTCCGCATGAACCAGTTCTACAGTGATCTACTCGACAACCTTCGCGCCACTCCCGGCATAAAATCGGCGGGCATCGCCTCGGTTTCCCTGCTAAGCGGTGACGAATGGGACAGTTCCACTTCCGTCGAAGGCCACAAAGGGCAAGACGGCGAAGACATGCAAGCCTTCATGAATTCCCTGTATCCGGGCTACTTCCAGACGATGGGAATCAAGATCCTCGACGGCCGCGATTTTGATCGGCGGGACATTCGGGAGGACTCCAAGGTA
Organism: Acidobacteriota bacterium; assembly: GCA_025350695.1. GTDB lineage: Bacteria > Acidobacteriota > Terriglobia > Bryobacterales > Bryobacteraceae > JANXSF01. Next base: position 10,781 of record JANXXI010000067.1, on the reverse strand, counting down.
GCGATCGTCAACCAAAGTTTCGCGCGTCACTTCTTTGGTGACAAGAGCGCCATTGGCCGGCGTTTAGGACGCGGCACGGGGCCTGAAACGAAGTTCGATACTGAGATCATCGGCGTTGTGTCCGACTCCTTCTACGAGGGGCCGCGTGAGGGTGTGCATCGCCAAGTGTTTGTCCCAAAGTGGGGCAATGGTGGCGCGTCAGTTTACGCGCGGGTCGCGATGAACCCTTCGTCGGCTTATGCCGCTGTCCGCAGCCAAGTCAAAAAGCTTGACGCAGCTTTACCTGTCTACGATCTGAAAACGTTGGCCACTCAACTCGACCAGACCCTGCTTAGTGAACGCCTTATCGCCATGCTCTCGGCGGGCTTTGGTCTACTGGCCACGCTGCTCGCATCCATCGGCCTCTACGGGGTGATGGCTTTCACCGTAGCCCGCCGCACCAAGGAAATGGGAGTGCGCATGGCCCTTGGCGCGGCGCGTAGTCATGTGATTTGGCTAGTGATGAAGGAAGTGCTGTTGCTGCTAGCTATCGGCCTTGCGATTGGGATTCCCACGGCAATCTCTCTTGGCAAGTACGTGTCTTCTCAACTTTATGGAATCGATGCAGCCGATCCGTGGATCGCCGCTGGTACCGTTGTTGTCCTGACACTGGTTTCAGCCACCGCAGGTATGATACCGGCGCGGAGGGCGAGTCGTATCGATCCGATTTTGGCGCTTCGCTATGAGTAGCCCGCGAAGTGTCGGCACTATGAAATTGGTATGAACCACGTGTCGTCAACAACGTCAGTTTCGCCGCACGCGCCGAACGGGGACTGACGAAACTGACATCTTTTTTCGCTACGGCAAGGGATTGATTTTTCTAAGGGGGAATTTGCGAAAAAAGGCTGTCTGTTCCGTCATTCCCGGGACTTGGCGCCGCGGCTCAGTTCTCGGCTTACGCTTTCTTCATGTAACCGGAAGAATCTTCCGGTTCTCTTTTCTTACCTAGTAATATGTTCAGTATTTTTGCTTAAGTTCGACTTACATCGGTACACGATGTGAGTCGTGAATTAGATTTAATCGAGTTGCAATCCAAAATCAGCGACTAAGAGGATTTCCCCTCTAGACGAATTTCCGTAGAACTTTTATACTCCAATCTAAGTACTGAAAAGTATCTCTACTTTTGACTCTCCTGAGGAGGGAGATCGAATGAAACACATTTATTTCTATTCCACTTTTGCCTTACTGCTAACTAACTCACTCAGCGCAGTTATACCCGCCGTTACCATTCAGATCTCACCTACAAGCGCGACGCTGCGAGTAGGCCAAACACGCGACTTCAATACATATGTCGCAAACGCCGCGGACAAGACCGTAGCGTGGTTCGTCAATAACATTGAGGGCGGCAGTGCTGCACTCGGAACCATCGACAAAGACGGCATTTACAAGCCGCCAATAACGATTCCCACCGCAAATGTCATAGTAATCAAAGTAGTTCCCACCGCGGACAAAACCAAATCCAGTACGGCCACCGTGACGCTTGAAAACCCAATTCCAACATTCACGAAACTAACCCCTAATCAGATCAACCAAGGTTTGGCCTACAGCATCGATGTTGAGGGCACTAACTTCCTGCCGACCTCAAAGGTGTTGTGGGATGACACTCCAATTACCACCACGTTTGTATCATCGACCAAACTAACGATCAAAGGACTAATCAACGCCATTCCCACAGGCGGCCACGCGACGCTGGCGGTTAGTAACCCTAACCCAGGTGCGGCTAAATCTAGTACCCGCACTTTGTCAATACTCCCCCCAATTGTGGTTACTGTAACACCGGACAATAGGAGCCAACGGTTGGGATCTAACTTAGATTTCAATGTCTCGGTCACTAACAACGCCGACAAAACCGTGGATTGGTTGGTAAACTCGATCAAAGGCGGCGACGCAACTGTGGGTAAGATCGACGCAAATGGATTATACACTCCCCCCACCGTTTTGCCGGCTAACCCCAAGCTGGTGATTATGGCCGTCAGCAGGGTTGACCCCAAAGCCACAGATACGACTAACCTCAGCCTGCTCAATCCAACGCCAACCGTTACGTCTGTGACACCAAATCCGGCAAAAATCGGACCTATCGCCTTGACCATCGACGGGACAGGTTTTGCGAAGGGAGCGACTGCGGAATTCGGTGGCGCAAATCTAGTGGTGACGTGGCAATCGGCCACTCGCCTCACCGCTACGGGAACCATCGGAGCCCAAACCGCCGGCCTTGCTCGATTAACAATCCACAATCCTGAGCCCGGCGCCTCATCGGCCAAAGCATTCTTTGTTCCCGTGAAGCCGAACAAAGAATTGTTGACTTACTCAAACGCCGCGCGTTTCCTCGAGCAAGCCACTTGGGGTCCGACGCCCGCAAGTATCGCGCATCTGCAGGAAATTGGAATCGACGCCTGGTTTAGCGAGCAGTTCGCCACTACACCTTCCACCTTCCCCGATCCGCTAAGCATGGGCCAGGGATTGTCGGCGCTACAAACCGCCTTCCTCAAAAATGCATTGACCGGCAACGACCAACTCCGTCAGCGCGTGGCGTTTGCGCTAGGGCAAATTTGTGTAGTTTCGGGCAACAAGACCGATAACTACCACGAAATGGTGGGCTATCAACGAATGCTCTATACCGGCGCTTTCGGTAACTATCGCCAGCTGATGCGCGATGTTACACTCAGCCCAACGATGGGTGTGTTTCTCGACATGGTCAACAACGATAAGGCCGACCCGAGAAAGAACATTGTCCCCAACGAGAACTATGCCCGTGAGCTTCTACAACTGTTCACCATCGGCCTGTTCGAGCTCAACACCGACGGCACTCGAAAGGTTGATTTCCTGAACCAGCCGATCTCCACCTACTCGGAGACCACCGTGAAGGAGTTCGCAAAAGTATTCACCGGTTGGACTTTTCCTTCAGAGCCGGGCTTTCAATCGAAATGGAAAAATGACGCTTACTACTTTGGAGACATGGTCCCCTTTGAAGAGCACCACGAACCTTCGGCAAAGACCCTGCTCGGGGGCCAGATCCTCCCCCCCGGCCAGACAGCCGCGCAGGACATGACGGCTGCGTTGGACAACATTTTCAAACATGCCAACCTCGCTCCCTTCGTGTCTACGCGGCTGATCCAGCATTTGACGGTCAGCAATCCATCGGCCGCTTATGTTGGCCGTGTCGCGGCTGCCTTCAACGGTCCGGTCCGCGGTGATCTGAAGGCGGTCGTTAAAGCCATTCTGACTGACGTCGAAGCCGCCACGCCGAACCCGTCCAATGGCCACTTACGCGAGCCGGTGTTGTTCTCCACAACGCTGCTTCGTAACTTGAACGTCAATGTTACTGGTGAGCCATCGTTAGCTCGCGAAACCGAGGCAATGGGGCAGAAGTTGCTGTTCCCGGCCAGCGTGTTCAACTACTACTCCCCTTTCTATAAGATCATTGGAACCGCCGTTACGGCCCCCGAATATCAGATTCTGAACGCGTCGACGGCGCTTGCTCGCGCCAACTTCGTGTACCACGCACTGAATGGCCGAGTGGGTGGCGTTGCCATCAACCTGATTACATTTGAAGAACTGGCCGCCTATCCCGATCAGTTAGTCGATGCAATCAGCAATACGTTTCTGCGCGGCCAAATGCCGGCGGGAATGAAGACCAGTATCCTCGCCGCGATCAACGGCGTCACCGACAATCGCACTCGCGCTAGAAATGCTTTGTATCTGGCCGGGGTCAGCTCACAGTATCAGGTCGAGCGGTAAATAAAAAGGAGACATAAAACTATGAACATAAGACACCCATTCCTTCGCTCGCGCCGCGATTTCATGCGCTTTGGTTGCCGGACGATTTCCACCGTCGGAGCGGCTGCGGCTTTCGGCCAATTGGGAATGCTTCCCGCATTCGCCCAAGCTCCGCCTACAACGGAAGACTACAAGGCGTTGGTCTGCATCTTCCTGTTTGGCGGTAGCGATTCAAACAACGTGATAGTTCCGGTTGGCGCCGGTTACAACGCCTATCAAACGGTGCGGCAGAATTTAGCCATTCCCCAAGCTTCTCTTCTGCCCGTTACAACGAAAGCCAACCAAACTTACGGGCTGCATCCCAGCCTTGCGGCGCTGGCTCCGTTTTACAACACCGATAAGCGGCTTGCGCTGGTGGCGAACGTAGGCACGTTGGTTTCGCCTACGACAAAGGCGGAGTTCCAGACCGGGGCGAAGCCCGTTCCGATTAACTTATTCAGCCATTCCGACCAACAGCAGCAATGGCAGAACGCCGCGCCACGAGGGGGGCAAACGACGGGTTGGGGCGGCCGGATCGCCGACCGCATCCAACTGATGAATGCTCCGTCAAACTTCCCGGCATCGGTGGGGATTACCGGGAACGCGCTGCAGTTGATCGGGGCAACTACGCAGCCTTCGGCGATCAACGGGAACATTACGCTCGAGGGGGCCGATCACACTCCAGCGTCGGATGCACGCAATGCGGCGCTCGATCAGATCCTCAGTCTGGAATCCGGCGTGACTCTCATTCAAGCAGCCAGTGGCGCGCTAAAAGGAGCAATCGATGTGGCTAAGCTAGTGGATGGCGCGGTCAATTCTTCGACGCCGGCCATCACGGCCCAATTCCCAACCACGGAACTGGGCAATCAAATGGCGCAAGTGGCGAAGATCATCCAGGTGCGGAAGGCGCTCGGTATGAAGCGGCAGATCTTTTTCTGCTAGCTCGGCGGGTTCGATACGCACTCGAATCAACTTGGCTCTCATGCGCAATTGCTTACTGAATTAGGCCAAGCCATGGCGGCGTTCCACAATGCGATGGGCACGCTTGGGGTGCAGAAGAACGTGACTACCTTTACCGAATCCGAATTCAGCCGAACGTTCCAGCCAAACGGTACGGCGGGTACGGATCACGCCTGGGGTGGGCATGCGCTCGTTTTGGGAGGCGCGGTGAATGGCGGGGACCTGTACGGCAAGTTTCCGAATCTGACGCTGGGCGGACCGGACGATAGCGGCAATCGGGGCAACTGGGTTCCCACGACTTCGCTCGATCAGTATGGAGCGACGCTGGCGTCTTGGTTCGGAGTAAGTGACTTAGTGGGTGTGTTCCCGAACATCAACAACTTTCCTGTGCAGAATTTGGGATTTGTATAGGGACCGCCGATTCGCAGGCGATTCGGGGAATCCGCATCGCCCTGCTGATTTTTGGGTTAATGAATCTTGCGGCCATTCGCAATTACCATGGCTTCCTGCGGGGTGAACACGATACCGCGAAATTCCCTCCCACTGTCCACCAAAACAAACCGCACGACGACCACGGGGAAGGACAAGCCTGGAATAAACAAGCTATAGGAGCCCGAACAATCTTTGTTAACCGTGTAGGTTCCAGCCCCAGGTCGGTTCAAGACCGGCCCACTCAAAGAGCCTTTGGCGTTTTCAAGTTGGGTAAAGCCACCTTCACCGTCGAAAACATGAACAACAACGGTAAGAAATTGCTCCATTGTGCCAACCGGAGTGGTGGGGAAAGACGGTAAGACGGAGGACGCTGGCGCCGATCCTGAAACCTGAACGCCAAAGGCCCCCTTTAAAGATTGGGTATTACAGGGAGCCTCCAGATTCGACTGCGCGTAAACACTACAAGCACTCGCCGCAAGCAAAGCAAAAGACGGCATCAACATTTTGTACATTTAAGATTCTCCTTTTGGGTTGAGGGCAGCGAAGCCACCCGCCGATCTGATAATGCACCTGAAAGAAGCGGGAGACCATGGAGGAAGTCTGTAGAGAAACTGAATAAGAGTAATACTTATGCAATAATGACGCAGATGACTCCACCGCGAGCCGAACATGGCGCCTTTACTCTTGACTTAAAAGCCCATGAATTATTGCGGGCCGGCCATCCGGTTAAGCTGGAGCGCATTCCCATGGAACTGCTTTTTTTACTGATGGAGCGCAGGGGACAGTTAGTAACGCGTCAGGAGATCGTTGACAGGTTGTGGGGGAAAGACCTTTTTCTTGATGTGGATAACAGCATCAATACGGCGATTCGCAAGCTGCGCCGCGCCTTCGGAGATGATCCCGGATCCCCGTCATTTGTTCAAACACACCCTGGCATGGGTTACCGCTTTATAGGAGAAATTACTGTCTCCGGCGAAAATTCAACAGCGCCGGGCCGGCGCATCATGCTGGCTGTACTGCCCTTTGAAAACCTTTCAGAAGATCGCGAACATGAGTATTTCAGCGATGGTTTGACTGAGGAAACTATCACGATTTTGGGACAAGTCAATCCTCAGCAGTTGGGCTTGATCGCTCGCACTTCAATCATGGCGTATAAGCGGACGGCAAAGACAATCGGTGAAATTGGCCGGGAACTAAGCGTTGATTATATTCTTGAAAGCAGCGTGCGCCGCGAAGGTAACCGCGTGCGAATCGCCTGCCAACTGATTCTTGTCCGCGATCAAACTCACCTGTGGGCCAAAGTGTTTGAACGCGATTTGTCGAGTATTTTGAGTTTGCAAGTGGAATTGGGCAAACTGATCGCGGGTCACGTACAGATTCAGCTTGACCAGGAGGCCATATTTGAACAGCAATACACCCCAGGCATTGATGCCTATGATCTATGCCTTCAAGGACGCCATCACTTCAACCGGTTTAATCACCGGCAAGGTCTGGCATGTTTTCAAATGGCCATTGAGAAAGACCCTCAGTATGCCCCGTGTTATTACGGATTGGCGAACTGCTGCTTCGGGTTGACGTTGGCGGTAGATGAGCCCACATTGGATCTACTTCCGCTAGCATTGTCCGCCGCGGAACGATCGCTGCAATTGAATAGCGGCCTTGCGGAAGGTCACAACGCGATGGGACTCATAAGGATGTGGTTTGAATGGGATTGGCCGAGGGCCAGCGCATCTTTTCAACGTGCGATTGAACTGAATCCCAGTTGCGTTCACGCCCACTTAAACTACGCGCACTTGTCGTCGAATCTGGGTGAAGCCGTCGTTGCTATGCGGGAAACGAAAATTGCGCGGCAATTGGATCCGCTTTCACCAATGGTCAACATTTTTGAAGGCATTTTCCACTATCACGCGCGGGAATTCGATCTGGCGGCCGAATCTGTTGAGAGGGCGATCGCTCTCAATCCCTGGCTTTGGCTTCCTTACCTATTTCAAGGGAAGGTCCTGGAGCGGCAAGGCAAGAATGTGGAGGCGATGGCGGCGTTTGAAAGGTCTCTTGAGATCGTCGGCAACAACACGGAACTGGTCTCGCTGAAGGGTTACCTCTTGGCCACTCAGGGTGAAAGAGCGGAAGCGGAGCAGACCTTGGAGTTATTGGTACAGCGATCCAAGCAGAGTTACGTTCCGCCTTATAACATCGCTTTGATTTGCGTCGGCCTAGGCAATCCCGAAACTGCGCTCGATTACCTCGAAAAGGCTTTCGACATGCGCGACGCCCGGGCGACGTTTCTTGCCGTTGAGCCTAAGTGGGATCCCATGCGGGAGCATCCGCGCTTTCGAGACTTGCTTCGCCGCATGTCTCTGCCTTCGATTCGGGGTTCGCTGGTCCTTTCTTAAGGCCCGCCCCTTTCAGACATCAATCGAACGAGCAGATCATGAACGCCCCGGCCATGGTGTTCACTCAGCTTTTATCCTTGGATAAACGCGCTCGGCCAGTTCACTGCCATATTTGCGAGTGGCAAGTTCTCTGAGCGTTTTAAGCTCGCTGATTCCTGGTTGTTGCCTTTGGATTTGCTGGACGACCGCATGGTTCATGAAGTCGTTCATCGCGAAAACCAGCCGTAGCTTTTTCCCCTGAAGTCAGCTTGCGAAGGGCTTCGAGCCCACTTCCTTGCGCGCAGGTCTGTGCCCGGTTCACGTTTTCATAATACCAAGGTGCAATTTCAGACTTTGGTCCAGATTTCGGCGCGGGGGTCTTCCGGGTGCAGGGATGCCAGCTCGCGCAAAATTTCCCGCGTTCGTTCGTCGTGGACGTCTGGCGCCTCGAGCACTACTTCGACAATCTGATCTCCGTGCGTGTCCTTGCGGGCATCGTGGACGCCCTTATCCCGCAGCCGGAATTTCTGGCCGTTCTTGGTGCCTTGGGGGATTTTCAAAAGCGCTCGGCCGTCAATGGTAGGCACTTCAATTTTCGCGCCCAGGCCGGCTTCGCTGATCGTGACAGGCACTTTAATAAGGATATTATCGCCGTCGCGGTCGAAGAACTGGTGGGGCTCGACGCGAACGGTAATAAACAGATCTCCGGGACCTCCGTTCATTTTGCCGGCATTTCCTTTGCCTTGGACGCGCAAGCGGGATCCGGATTTCGCGCCGGCGGGGATGCGCACTTCCACCGAATCGAGCTGCGCGGTGCGTCCGTCGCCGTGGCACTTCGGGCACGCATTGCGAAGCTTGCCGCTTCCGTTACAGCGTGGACAGCTGAGGTTGAAGCGCATCGCGCCAGCCATTTGCGATACTTGGCCAGTGCCGGTGCATTGTGGGCAAGGGGTGATCGCCCCTCCGGCTTGGCCATTGCCGTTACACGTAGTACAAAGCTCCTGGCGTTGGATGTTTAGTTTAACTTGGGTGCCTTTGATCGACTGCCAAAAATCGATGTTGAGCGTGTATTCAAGATCGGCGCCCTTTTCCGGTGCTTCCTGTTTGCCCGCGGCGCCGCCGCCCCTTCCGAAAAATTGACCGAACAAATCTTGGAAACTTCCGCCCCCCGCGCCGGCTGCACCGCCGGGGAAATTTTCAGGACCAGGACCCGGCCCGCCGCCGCGGTAGCCGCCACGCTGCTGGTTGGCAAAATCACTGAAATCGAAACCGCCAAAATCAAAGCCTGGCGGTGGTTCCTGGCCACCGGTCCCAGCGCTGGGGAACCCTGATTCGGAATAGAAGCCGACTTGGTCGTACATCTGCTTCTTCTTGGGTTCGCTCAAAATATCGTAAGCTTCCTGAACGCTTTTGAAACGATCCTCGGAAGCTTTGTCGCCGGGGTTGAGGTCGGGGTGATGCTTACGCGCAAGGCGACGGTATGCTTTGCGAATATCGTCGGCTGAGGCCGTTCGGGCCACACCTAGTAATTCGTAATAATCCTTCGACTTGGCGGCCATGGGTTTCTCCGGTTGAGGGACGTTTGACTAGTTCTAAGCACCGCTCCCTTACGGTTACGGCGCGTGGCTTGCCGTGAAGCCAGCGAGCCGCGACCGTTAGGGAGCGTATTCAGAAATTTATTAGCCTTTCTTTTTGTCGTCGACGTCCACGAACTCGGCGTCAACCACGTTGTCCTTGGATTTGGCTCCACCGGGATCCGGTCCGGCGCCGTTGCCTGCTCCGGGTTCGCCTGGTCCAGGTTCGCCCGCCGGAGGAGGCGTTGCGGCGCTGGCCTTATACATCGCTTCGGCCAACTTGTGGCTGGCCTGCGTCAGCCGGTCCGTTGCCGCTTTAATCTCGGCCACATTACCGGTTTGCACGGCCTTCTTCGCTTCTTCAAGAGCATCTTCCACAGCCTTCGCATCTTCCGCGCTGACCTTGTCCTTATGCTCCTTCAGCGTCTTTTCCACGTTGTAGACCATGGCGTCGGCCTGGTTGCGCGACTCAATCTCTTCCCGGCGATTCTTATCGTCGGCCGAATGCGCTTCGGCGTCCTTGGCCATCTTCTCAACTTCGTCCTTACTCAAGCCGCTTGAAGATGTGATGGTGATCTTTTGCTCGTTGTTAGTCGCCTTGTCCTTCGCCGTGACGTTCAAAATGCCGTTCGCATCAATGTCGAAAATAACTTCAACTTGCGGGATGCCGCGAGGAGCCGGCGGAATATTGCCCAACTGGAACACGCCCAACAGGCGGTTGTCCTTGGCCATGGAGCGTTCGCCCTGGAACACCTTGATTTCAACCGAGGTCTGGTTGTCCGCCGCCGTCGAGAACGTTTCGCTCTTACGCGTCGGGATAGTCGTGTTGCGGTCGATCAACTTGGTGAAAACGCCGCCAAGGGTTTCGATACCGAGAGAAAGCGGAGTGACGTCTAAAAGCAGCACATCCTTAACTTCGCCGCCGAGTACGCCGCCTTGAACCGCTGCGCCAATGGCCACCACTTCGTCCGGGTTCACCGTGCGATTGGGTTCCTTGCCGAACAGGTTGCGAACAATTTCCTGCACTTTGGGAATGCGGGTGGAACCGCCGACCAGCACCACTTCGTCGATCTGCGAAGGGGTGAGTCCGGCATCGGTGAGAGCCTGCTTGCAAGGTCCAACCGAGCGCTGCAGAATGTCGTCCACCATCTGTTCAAAGCGGGCCCGTGTGAGCTTCATCGCCAAGTGCTTGGGGCCAGTCGCGTCTGCCGTGACGAACGGCAGATTCACTTCGGTTTCAAGCAAGGTGGACAATTCGATCTTGGCCTTTTCGGCCGCTTCTTTCAGGCGCTGCAGGGCCATCTGATCTTTCGACAGATCGATGCCGTTTTCCTTCTTGAATTCGCCGACAATCCAATCGATCAGGCGTTGATCGATGTTGTCGCCGCCAAGGTGGGTGTCCCCGTTGGTGGACTTCACTTCGACGATGCCGTCGCCGACTTCGAGGATGGATATATCGAATGTGCCGCCGCCGAAATCGTATACGACGATGGTTTCGTCCTTCTTTTTATCCAGTCCGTAGGCAAGCGCGGCTGCCGTCGGTTCGTTGATGATACGCATCACTTCAAGACCAGCAATCAAGCCGGCGTCCTTCGTGGATTGGCGTTGCGCGTCATTGAAATAGGCGGGAACGGTGATTACAGCCTTG
>JANXXI010000039.1 GCA_025350695.1 Acidobacteriota bacterium | reverse complement strand
TTTCGACTTGGTGTAATCCTTCGGATCCACAATGCCCGATTCCTGCATTTCCAACCACAAATCGTTGCCTTCACGAGTCCGCTCGCCCACACCCGTAAACACCGAAACGCCACCGTGATGCATGGCGATGTTGTTGATCAGATCCATGATGATGACGGTCTTGCCCACACCGGCGCCGCCGAACAGGCCGATCTTGCCGCCCTTCAAGTACGGTTCGATAAGGTCGATAACCTGAGTCCTTCAGTCAAGCTTAGGTAAAAGAAAACTGACAAAAGCGGGGACGTTTTGAGATAGCCTCAGCAAGAGTTGCTCAAGCGACAGACCAATGTTTGACGCTTGCTCGTTTAGCTTGTCTACGAACACTTCTGGTTCGAGTTCATACAGACCACGTAGAAAGGCGGATGGTCCTTGCACTTCAACTCCCCAAGCCTCCAGCGACTGAGCCGGAAAATCTCGTCGATTGTAAGTGACGATCAAATCGCAATGGGATCGAACTGCGGCAGCGAGGACATGACGGTCTTTCGGCTCGTTTGTCATGACATCGATTAGAGGTTCAAAACCCTCGACAAGAGCTTCCGGGAAATGGCGGCAAATCTCTTGCTCCCGTCGATGGGCTTTTGCTGGTGGCATTTCCCATTTGGCAATGAGGTTCCGCGTAACTTCGCCCATGATCATTTTCGACAACCTAGGCAGATAGAGCCTTGGTGCTTCAGCCATTCGCAAAAGGGTATCGGCGAGTGGCATTGGAATCAAAACGCACGCGTCCAGGACAACGCGGTGATCTGCTCTCACTCGTCCTGGCCACCTTCAGGAATACCGGTTCGTTCGTATAGACCTGATTCAAAGGCGGCTTTGGCAATTTGGTTTAGTGCGGCTTTCCGTGCGGCGTCCCGGCGCTTTTGATAGGCAACGAGGTCCTTCAAGAAGATCCGGCGATGGGTTCCGGCTTTTTGAAACGGCAGTTCTCCCGCTTCGATCAATTTGATCAGGTGTGGTCTGGAAACGCCAAGCAGGTCCGCTGCGCGCTGAGTGGTTAACTGCTGGTTTTCCGGGATCAGCACAATGGCGCGGCCTTGATTCATGTTGCGGACGATATCTTTCAGCAAACTGAATATAGCCGTGGGCAAGGTCAGGCGTTCGCCGTCGGCCCCGACGAGCGCGGGCGACCCGACTTGGAGCATGCGATGCAGTTCCCTGATTTGCGCGTTTTCGGATTCTGGCAATGCGATGGATTCTTCGACCATGTCTTGTGCTCTAAGGCGAGCCTAGCATGTAATCGAAATATTCGCAATCATTATCTAATTGGTTGAGGCAGTCTTGGATGGTCTTGTACTCGCTTGTTCATTAGGGGTCGATTTTTACGCCCTTAAGAGTGGGACAAATCGAGACACTTGGTCCGAAGAGGTAAGTAATCTTGCGATTCAAATCGGAGCAGTGATTATAGGTTATGGCGACGCTGGAACTCCTAAAACCATATCCTTGCGAGAAGCGGGAACTAAAATTTGGAAGGACCCAAAGCCCCTCAAAGCTATCTGCCGTTTCCTTGATGAAATTCAAGCCCTAGGGAATTATGATACTTAAGGCAGAAATAACCAATTGTGATGCCTCGAGCCAATCAAATCAGCTACCGTCGCCCCGCAACCTTCTCCGCAGCCTTCACCCTTGCCTCGGCGCGCTTGGTCGCCTCAAGCACACTCTGAATATCCAAATCCCCACTCGCAACCAGCAACTTCCGAGCCTTATCCAAAGCCGCCTTGGCCCGCCCCAGATCAATCGCATCCGGCATCTCGGCCGACGTGGCCAACACACGAGCCCGATCCCCAGTCACTTCCACATACCCACCATGCACCACTACATGATGCACCGCGCCACCGGTCTTATAGGTAAGTTCGCCAAACCCCAACTCGCCCAGCAACGCCGCATGACCGGGCAACACCCCGATGTACCCATCGAGTCCCGGTATCTGAGCCTCGCTGACCTGCTCACGCGCGATCAGCCGCTCTGGTGTCGTGATTTCTAATTGAAACGTCGTGTCCGCCATGGCTTAAAAAACCTGCTTAGGCCTTCTTCATTTCTTCAGCTTTCGCCATCACATCTTCAATCGTCCCCTGCATGTAGAACGCCTGCTCGGGGATGTCATCGTACTTGCCGTCGCAAATGCCTTGGAAGCCCTTAATTGTTTCCGTCAACTTCACGTACTTGCCCTTGAAGCCTGTGAACTGCTCGGCCACATGGAATGGCTGCGAAAGGAAGTTCTGAATCTTACGGGCGCGCGATACGGTCAGCTTATCGTCGTCGGAAAGTTCGTCGATACCCAGGATCGCGATGATGTCCTGCAGATCCTTATAACGTTGCAACGTCTGCTTCACTTGCTGCGCGCAGTTGTAATGCGCATCGCCCAACACAACCGGGTCGAGAATACGAGACGTCGAAGCCAGCGGATCCACAGCCGGATAAATACCCAACGCGGCGATTTCGCGCGATAGGTTCGTGGTCGCATCCAAGTGAGCAAACGCCGTTGCCGGAGCCGGATCGGTGTAATCGTCGGCAGGCACGTAAATGGCTTGCACCGATGTGATCGAACCCTTCTTCGTGGACGTAATGCGTTCCTGCAATTCGCCCATTTCCGATGCCAGGTTCGGTTGATACCCTACCGCCGAAGGCATGCGGCCCAATAGCGCCGATACTTCCGAGCCCGCTTGCGTAAAGCGGAAAATGTTGTCGATGAACAGCAGCACGTCCTGCCCTTCCT
>JANXXI010000038.1 GCA_025350695.1 Acidobacteriota bacterium | reverse complement strand
TTTCGACTTGGTGTAATCCTTCGGATCCACAATGCCCGATTCCTGCATTTCCAACCACAAATCGTTGCCTTCACGAGTCCGCTCGCCCACACCCGTAAACACCGAAACGCCACCGTGATGCATGGCGATGTTGTTGATCAGCTCCATGATGATGACGGTCTTGCCCACACCGGCGCCGCCGAACAGGCCGATCTTGCCGCCCTTCAAGTACGGTTCGATAAGGTCGATAACCTTGATGCCCGTTTCCAGCATGTTCAAGCCCGTGGCCTGCTCATCAAATGGTGGAGCGCTACGGTGAATTGGATAATGTTCGGTGGCGTTCACCGGACCCATGTTGTCCACCGGTTCGCCGATGACGTTCAACACGCGGCCAAGGGTCTGCTTTCCGACGGGCACCGTGACGGGCTTGCCCAGGCTGACCGACTTCATGCCGCGGACCATACCATCGGTCGGCTGCAGAGCGATCGTCCGGACGCGATTTTCGCCAATGTGCTGCGCCACTTCGCAAACCACGTTCACCGGCGTGGGCACGTTGAAGCCTTCGCTAGTGATACGGATTGCCGTGTGGATAACCGGAACCTGGCCTTCGGGGAACTGAATGTCCACGGCCGGGCCGGCGATTTGAATTACTTTACCTACTGCTTCTGCCATAAAAAATCTCCCTAGCGGTTGCTTAAAAAAATGCGGGCGCGCTATTCGAGCGCCGACGCTCCGCTGACAACTTCAATAATTTCGCGAGTAATGCTGGCTTGGCGAACGCGGTTCATCACCAGCGTCAACCGTTCAATCACGTCGGCGGCGTTTGAACTGGCCGAATCCATGGCCGTCATGCGGGCGGCATGTTCGGCGGCGGTCGATTCCAGAATTGCTTTGTACAATTCCACTTCCACGTAGCGCGGCAACAGCGTTCCCAACAGCTGGGCCGCGGGCTGTTCAAAGATGTAATCCTTGGCGGCCGCACCACTTTCGGGCAACACTACCGGCAACAACCGGCGGACATCCAACTTCTGGGACATCACGGATTTGAATTCGTTAAAAATCAGGTAGACCGCGTCCACTTCGGCACTGGCGTAACGCGCCATGATGCTTTCAGCGATGGTTTTGGCGTCGGCGTACGTGCATTTCTTTGTGAGATTGAAATGCTCTCCGGTAATGGTGACGCCACGCTTCTTAAAAAAGTCGCGACCCTTGCGGCCGATCGCTTCCACCTGCACTTTTTCAATACCAGCGGCTAGCTTTTCGTCGACAAACTTCCCGGCGCCTTTGTTGAGGTTGGTGTTCAACGCCCCGGCCAAACCACGGTCGGCGGTAATCAAAATCACCTGAACGCGCTTTTCCGGACGGACGGCCAGCAGTGGATGCGCCACGTCAGCATTCTTTGAAGCAACGGCAACGTTCGACAATAGCTCCTGAAGCGAATTGGCGTATGGGCGCGCTGCGATCACCGCTTCCTGCGCGCGGCGTAGCTTCGCCGCCGAGACCATTTTCATGGCCTTGGTGATCTGCTGCGTGTTCTTAACGGAGCGGATTCGCCGCCGGAAATCGATTAAGCTAGGCATTCGAGTTACCTGCTAGCCATATTGTGTTGGCTGCTAGCCTTAATGTGGGGCAGACCCCCTGGTCCGCGGCTGGCCCCCTGGCCGGCCCGCTTCGAAGCTCGCTAATATAACTCAGAGGCGCTGTCCTGCTCCTGATCAGGCTGGCCAGGGGGCCAGCCGCGGACCAGGGGGTCCGCCCTACTAAACTTGGCGGCAATGGCGTTTCGCGCACCATTAGCTAAGCCTTGTTCTCCGTCAGAAAACGCTTCTTGGCTTCGTTAATCGCCTTGATCATTTCCGCCTTCAATGCGTCGTCAATCGCTTTCTTGTCGCGAATGGTTGGCAGAATGTTTGGATACGAATTCTCTACGAAGCGATGTAGCTCTTCTTCAAACTTGCGAACCGCCGGCACGGGTAGTTCGTCCAACAGACCATTAGTTCCAGCAAAGATACTGAGTACTTGCTTTTCAACCGTCATCGGCGAAAATTGCCCTTGCTTTAACAATTCGACGAGCCTTTGACCGCGGGCCAACTGCTTTTGCGAGGCGGGGTCAAGATCGGAGCCGAACTGCGCGAAGGCAGCGAGCGCGCGATATTGAGCCAGATTCAAACGGAGTGAACCGGCAACGGAACGCATGGCCTTGGTCTGAGCGCTACCGCCCACGCGGCTGACCGAAATACCTACGTTAATAGCCGGACGCACGTTCGAGTTGAACAAGTCGGCTTCAAGGAAGATCTGGCCGTCGGTGATCGAAATCACGTTGGTGGGAATGTATGCGGAAACGTCGCCTGCCTGGGTTTCGATGAATGGCAGCGCTGTCAGCGAACCACCGGTCTTCAACTTCGCGGCACGCTCCAGAAGGCGGCTGTGAAGGTAGAATACGTCGCCGGGGAATGCTTCGCGTCCTGGTGGACGGCGCAGTAGCAACGAGATTTCGCGGTAAGCGGCGGCGTGCTTCGATAGATCATCGTACACGACCAACACATGCTCATCTTTGTCGCGGAAATATTCGCCCATCGCGCAGCCGGAGTAGGGCGCGATGTACTGCATAGGCGCGGGATCGGATGCGGTAGCGGCCACAACGGTTGTGTATTCCATCGCGCCGTAGCGTTCCAGAGTTTGCACCACCTGCGCCACAGTCGAACGCTTCTGGCCGATTGCGACGTAGATGCACTTCACGTCGCCACCCTTTTGATTAATGATGGTGTCGAGCGCGATGGTGGTCTTACCGGTTTGACGGTCGCCAATGATTAATTCGCGCTGGCCACGGCCGATCGGAATCATGCCGTCGATAGCCTTAATACCGGTCTGCATCGGCTGGTTCACAGGGCTGCGATCCACAACGCCGGGAGCCAAACGTTCAATAGCCAGGAACCCATCGTTCTGAACAGGACCCTTGCCGTCGATCGGAACGCCGAGCGCGTCAACGACGCGGCCGAGGAAGCCATTGCCAACGGGAACCGACATGATGCGGCCCGTGCGCTTTGCTTCGTCGCCTTCCTTAATCTGGTTGTATTCGCCCATCAACACCACGCCCACCTGATCTTCTTCCAGGTTCAGCGCAATGCCGGTAACGCCGTGTGGGAATTCCACCAGTTCGCCGGCCATGACAAGTTCCAAGCCGTGAATACGGGCAATCCCGTCACCGACCGAGATAACCGTTCCGGTCTCGGTGACGTTTACCGCCTTGTCGTAATTTTCAATTTCGTCCCGCAGTACGCGGGCAATTTCATCCGCCCGAATTTGAGCCATAATTTTTCCGAGTTACTCTTATTCCGCTACCAGCTTCCGCCGCAGTCCATCAAGTGAACCACGCACGGAGCCATCATAAATTGTTGAACCAATGCGAACCATCACACCGCCAATCAAATCGGGATTAACGGTGAATTGCCCGCGAATTTTCTTACCGGTCTTAGCCGCAAACGAACTCTTGATCTGCGCCTGTTCCACGTCGGACAACGGCCGCGCCGAGGAAACATCGGCCTGGGCGATGCCCAAACGTTCGTCAAGCTGCGATTGAATTGCTTCCAGCACCTCGCCCAGCATGGCCGTGCGGCGGTGATCGATCAGGACATATAGAAAGTTGCGAATGATGGTGGCCAGGGGCATCATCGCGGCAAATTTGGCGATGACGGCGCGCTTGCGGGCAGGCGCAACGGCCGGGGAGAGGAGCACGTTTGAAAGCTCAGGCGAACTTTCAATCATCCCCTTGAATTCCTTAAGTTGAGCCAGCGCCGATTCCGGGGAAAGTGCGCTCACCGATTTAGGGTCGGAAATAACATCCACCAGAGCGCGGGCGTAGCGTGAGGCGACAGCGGCGGCCATATTAATTGAGCCTCATAGGAAAACCGTCAATAAGCTGCGTTGCCTCGGCTTGATCCAGGGCGGGCTTGGATACGGGCCCAACGAACATCACTCGGAGTTGCAAGTGCATTAAATAGAATAGGATAAGGGTAGGTAATGCCCCTAACAGAATCCCGCCTAACTGTTGAACAGTGGTGTTCATTTGATGGATGTAAAAAAGGGAGGGCTGTGGAGAACGATTAGTTCGCAATGGCCCTGAAGTGTTTACATTAGCATATCTTCTAGTTTGGCGGCAAGTTTTGGGGATCGATAAGATCGATAAGGGGGTATGGGAGGATTTAGCGATTTGTATCAATTTTTCAGAAGACCGTGCGGTTTGGCTGGATGAAAGTAGGTTCGTTTCAACGGGTGAAGTTTTTGAAATTTCATGCCGCTGTCGGAAGTTTTGTTTGCCTAGTGATGGTGCTGAGGATTTGGAGAGGTGGGTCAAGGAGTGAGTGGCGGAGGAAGGTAGACGGTGAGGTAAAATTAGGTTCGTTTCAATGGGTGAAGTTTTTGGAAGTGGGTAAAAGAGTTGAGGTTTTTGAGTGGAAAGTTGATGAGTGAGGGTTTTGGTACCGATCATTGTAAGTGAAGTCATTTGAGAAGAAGGTAACATTGTTGACGAAGATGTCAGGGAGAGGGGAGCTATTATGCAATTGATAATAAAGGAGATTGTGTTTGTAGGTTAAGGGGTGGAGGAAGTTTTTGGAGACGTCTATCGTATGTCAAGAAATTGTGTAAATTGGGTTACGGGACGGGCGAGCCTGACTCCTCGCTTTTAATAAGTGGTTGTCAATCCACGCACCCCCCGGGGGGGGCGACGTCTAAAGGGCCGACCCTTGCCAGCCAATAACCCGGTTTCAATCCACGCGCCCCCCGGGGGGGCGTGACAAGCTGAATTTAGCAGTTGCAAGTGTCGGGTTAATGTTTCAATCCACGCGCCCCCGGGGGGGCGCGACTTTTCTCGAATCCCCGAAGGTTTAGCGTCCGAAAGTTTCAATCCCCGCGCCCCCGGGGGGGCGCGACGATAGATGATTCTTCCTGATGCCCGTCCTTGTGACGTTTCAA
>JANXXI010000331.1 GCA_025350695.1 Acidobacteriota bacterium | reverse complement strand
GCAGGGCATCCTCATCGGGTACGCAAAAATCCTCAGCGACGAAACCGCGCGCAAGCAATTGCAGGATGCCCTGACTGAGTCCAACACGGCACTCGAACAATTCGCGTACGTCGCCAGCCATGACCTGCAGGAGCCGTTGCGGACCATGAGAGCGTTCGGAGAACTCCTCACCAAAGAGTACGAGAATAAGCTGGATGCGGACGGGAACAAATACCTCGCGTTCATTGTCGGAGCCTCGACGCGCATGAGCGCCCTCCTCAACGACTTACTCGCCTATGCTCGTCTAACGACCGAGGAAGCCCGCCCTTCGTCCATCGCTCTTGATGAAGACCTGGAGGCAGCCATCACACACCTCGATCACGCTATCACCGAGAGCGGCGCGGTCGTGACCCATGACCCGATGCCAACGCTTGCCGTAGACCGGGGACAGATGGTCCGGCTCTTTCAAAACCTGATCGGGAACGCGATCAAGTACCACAAACCCGACCAGCCACCAGAAGTACACGTGAGTGCGGAACAACAAACAACGGAATGGGTAATCTCGGTGCGAGACAATGGCATCGGCTTTGATCCCAAGCATGCAACGAGCATCTTCGAACCATTCAAGCGGTTGCATACAGCTGCGGAGTATCCCGGAACCGGAGTGGGCCTCGCCATTTGCCAGCGGATCGTGCAGGCACAAGGGGGTCGGATCTGGGCGGCATCACGCCCTGGCGAAGGAACAACATTTTCATTCAGCCTCCCAGTTGTCAGCCTCGATCCCCTACAACACACACCACCCATCGCATTGCCCAACCCACGGCGCAAACTTGGACAAGATTCTTAATCATTTTTCAACTTGGTCAGGTGGCGCAAACGCAAGGTCGTCCGTATTGCGCCTTATACCACCCATTTCGAAGGATTGAATTGCAAAACAGGAGTAGGCACAATAAAGCCGGCTCTATGGCCAGCTCAATCAATACTTCTGCTTTCGCGTTGATCTCAGACTAGTCGTCGAAGCCGCTTGTGGCGTAAGCGCCGTACTTGGGCTCAATGCCGGCGAAGAACTGCTGTCTGGATAGATTACGGTAGACGTTGCCGGCCACACCGGCCGCCACACCGCCATTCACTTGCTTGCCGCCGGTCAGCAGCACGACCACTACAAGCCGGTTATGTCCCACTTCGTTGAAGCTGCCGAACCAACCCAAGTGAGTGGGTGAATCCTTGTCAGTGCAAGTGCCGGTCTTCCCCAGAATCGGTTCGTTTGGATCGTACGCCGCACGCCGCGCAGTGCCGTATTCCACCGCCGCCATCATCCCTGGCTTGATCTCGGGAATCTGGTCGCCGATGTCCAGGACTCGCTTCACCTTCGATTTGAATTGCGCCACTTCCAGCGCATTCTTCGGATACTGCAAGTAGTACATAGTACCGCCATTGGCGATTGTTCCAAGGATAGAAGCTAGTTCCAGTGGCGTGACCGTGATGCCCAGACCATAGCTGGTCATCATGCCAACACCGCCATACCTCGGAGCCTGAGACGGGAAGTCTCCTGCCTTTTCTCCTGCGATGTTTAGGCCGGCTTTCTCGCCCAAGCCAAACATCTTTGAATACCGCGAGACCCGTTCGTATCCCAGTATGCTGCCCACATTGGCGAAATAGGGATTATCGGAGTGCGCCAACGCTTCGGTCAGCGTTAGCCGCTTTAACCGGTCCACCCTTAAGGGCGTTGCGCGATCAATTACGCCTTCACTGAGGCCAGCCATCGCGCAAACTAGTTTGATGGTGGAACAAGGCTGAAAACCGCCTCGCAGCCCAAGCCGCTGGTTCACCATAGTTAAGATGCGCCCCGAATTGGGGTCCGCTACAACAATGCTGCCATTGAAAGGGCCAAGCGCGTCGGTCGCTGCTTTACGCACAATCAGGTCTTCGCCTTCGATGTTGTCACCTAGGGCGGAGTCTGCGAAAGAGGGTTCTTTCCAGTTGTTTTGGACTGGGGCGGCGGTCTTGCGCTTAGCGGCGGCAATGCCGGTTTTCGTGGTTCTTTTCTTTACTGCAGAATAGGTTTCCACCGGCGCCAAAAGGACCATAATGGCCATGCCAGTGGCAGCGTAAAAGTATCGCCGCATAGTAATTTCCTCAAACCAATAGATTGCCGACGCCCGCATCTCGTAGGAAGCGGATCACTGATTTAAACGATGGGCCAGCCCAAGGCTGTACCCCAGGTCCATTCCTTCTGTTAGCTTACCACTCTTTGGCGGTCTTACTCCTGACGCAAAATCTCCAAAGGTTTTTGCCCAAGGATTCGATAACTGGCGAGCCACCCTGAAAGAGTCGCGATCAGTGCGGTTGCGACAATCGCCACCAAGTTTGGCCAGGGACTAAAGTGGAACGTCGATTTCAGTAGAAACTTTAGCAACAGGCCACTGAAAGCGCTAGCGAGAAAACTGCCCAACAAACCGGCAGCCGTGCCCAACACCAAAAACTCAATGAAGAAGACTGATCCGACCCGTCGCCTGGTGGCGCCGAGGGTCTTCAAGATCACTACTTCTTTCACCCGCCGGAAACGCGTGCCCGCCACGCTTGACGCCAGGATGGTGATCCCGGCCAAAATTGAAAAGGCTGAAATGAACCGCACAACCACCGCAATCTGATCAACCACTTCCTGCACCCGATCGAGCACATCGGCGATGTTGATTACAGTGATTGCCGGAAACTGCTTGAAGGCTTCCCGCTGTAGCTTTGCGATCTCCGGAGCCCTTACTTTCACTCCGCCGAAATATAACGCCGGCAACTTATCGAGCGGCCCCGGCGTGAGCACAAATTCGACGTTTGACCCTGGCCGGATATTTTCGGTCCGATGCACGGCCGCCACGGTGGCGCGCACCGCTTTGCCGGAAATGTCCCATTGCAGTTGGCTTCCAATGTGTAAGTTTAGGAGCTTGTAAGCTTCTTCGACAACCGAAGCCTGAGGCGCCGCTTCCTCATACTTAGTCCACCACTGACCCCTGAGCACTTGGGTATTTGGAGGCACGGTTGCCGACCAAGTCATGGAACGCGATCGGGCGAAGCGGCGTGAAGGCCCCTCTTTCGTAAGCTTCTCAATGGGCTCACCGTCAACCGACGTCAGCCTGCCGGACACTGCGGTAATGATGCTTGGGTCACTTTCCACTCCGGGTTGTTTCTTCAAGAAAGCAACGATTGGCTCGCGTTGACTGGGTGTGATGTTCAGCAAAAACACGTTGGACATTCCCGGCGGCGCGCCTTCAATTAGCTGGCTGAGGATCGTGTGCTGCACCAGGTAAACCGTCAAAGTAAACATAACCCCCAGTCCAAGCGAAACCAGGATTGCTTCGGCATGATTACCAGGCCGATTCAAATTGGCAATGCCATGACGCACCGGGGCCGGCATCTTTAACGCGCGTGGCAGGGAACGGAGCGCGTAGAGTAGGGCCGAAGCCAATCCGGACAAAATCAGTAGCGCGGCCAAGAGGCCACCTGCGAACCAGGCGCTTACTTTCAACGCCAATTCCCAACTGCCGCCAACCAGCCATGCGGCGATGGCTGCGATGCCGAGCAAGATGAGCAGCGCCGCGCCGATCGCTTCCCGCCATCGTTCCCAACGAGTCAAGCCCGATTGAGTCTCCCCCATCTCACGGCGCAAGATCAGATTCGGCCTGATGCGGCGGATGGAAAGCAGCGTCGGCAAGGTGAATAGCATGGTGGAGAGAATCGCCACCGTGATGCCTTCCACGCCGCTGAGGAAGCTTAACTCGAGGCGTGGCGCATTGAAATATCGCGCCAGCAAAACCGGGAATGCCCACTGCACGAACAAGCCGATAATCAAGCCACCAAAGCCGCCAACCAACGCCAGCATCATCGCTTGCGTCATGTAGATGCGAATCAACTGCGATGAAGTGGCGCCGATCGATTTCATTACCGCGATAGAATCCATTTTCTGTTGCAGGTGCGACTGCATGGCGGTCGCGACGCCGATTGAACCTACGATCAAGGCAATCAGGCTGATCAGGCTTAAGAAGGTGGTGGCTTGTTCGAGGCCGCGCGTAAGTAGCGGGTGCGTTTCCCGGAAGTCGGCGATAATCGCGTCGGGGAAAGCTTTCTTCAATTCAGCACGAACTTCTTCCACGCCCGCTCCCGGAGTTGGCGCCGGAAGTTTGAAGAGATGCCGCTGTGCGGCGCGGCTTCCCTGGTTGATCAACCCGGCCCGCTCCAAAGTTTCACGCCGCACCATGACGCGAGGCCCAACGTTCAAACTGCCCGCCATGCGGTCTGGTTCGGCCGTAACGACCGCCGCCAGCCGAAGATCCAGCTTGCCGAGGCGAACTTTGTCCCCGATTTTGACGTTCAAGCGCGTCAGTAAGTCTTCTGAAACGAGGACGGCGTCTGGAGTCAGCTTGTCTTGAAGCGTTCCTTCGGAGAGAGTGACCTGCCCGTAGAAGGGATAGACATCCGGGTCGACCGCTTTAACTGAGACCAGCATGGGAAACGAATCGGGTGCGTTGGGCGAACCCATCATGGAAACAGTTTCGGTGAGCCAAGTGCGGCGGACACCCTTTTTTTCCAAGGCGGCGAAGGTCTCTTGCTGCTGGGCGTTGGGTAAGTCGAATAGGCGGACGGAAAGGTCACCCGCCATCAAGGTGCGGGCTTCTCGGAGTAGCATATGGCTGAATGAGCGGCTGAAGCCACGCACGCCGACGAGGGAGCCGACGCCGATGGAGACGGCTAGGAGCGCGAATAGGAATTTGGTGCTGGAAGCGCGTGATTCGCGCCAAGCAATGCGGAAGGCTGGACGCCAAGGGAAATTACTCATGTCTGGCCCTTTTGGCGAAAACAGTAACACCCAGTAAAGAGGTTTAGACATCGTGGACGATTACTCCGTCGCGCAGCTCAATGCGCCGGTCGGCGTGACTGGCCAGTTCCCGGTCGTGGGTCACCATCACGAGCGTTGTCCCCTGCTGGCGGTTCAATTGAATGAGAAGGTCCAATACAACCGTTCCGTTTACCGAATCAAGATTGCCGGTTGGTTCATCGGCCATCAGAATGGGAGGCCGGCACATAAACGCCCGCGCCAACGCTACTCGCTGCTGTTCTCCGCCCGAAAGCTGAACCGGATAATGATCCCGCCGATCGCCGAGGCCGACCGTTTCGAGCAACTCTCTTGCCCGCGCGGAATCCTCGCCGCCCCCGGTCAATTCCAGCGGGAGGCGCACGTTTTCTTCGGCCGTCAGAGTTGGAATCAGCTGGTAGGACTGGAAAACGAAGCCCAGTGTTCGGCCTCGAACTCGCGCTAAATCGTCCTCTTCAAGGCGCGTGATATCTGTCCCATTCAGCCGTATGGCGCCCGACGAAGCTGTATCGAGGCCAGCAAGCAGCCCCAGCAAAGTACTCTTACCGCTGCCTGAAGGCCCCATAATCGCCACGAACTGGCCTTTGGGAATGGAGAAGTTCAGACCTTTGAGGATATCGACCCGATGGGTTGGCGTTTCGATCGATTTCGTTAGCCCCTCGACTTCAATCATATTATGTTGGATGGTCATTCTTGATTTTTAGTTTCTTTTGCTTAGGGGTTGGGCTCAAAACCTGAGATACTCTGATTATCACATCCTATGAATTTACGAAATGTACTCTTGATGCTCGGGTGGATACTCAGCGTTACATTTTACGGATGTAGCTCTTCTGATTCAAAGCAAGCTGACGTAAAGACGGCACCCGCGACGGCGCCGGCAAAACCCGCGGTTGACGCTCGTCCGATCATCGCCTGTTTTGGGGACAGCCTGACCGCCGGCTTCGGTGTGGAGGAGAAAGAAAACTACCCTCACCAGTTGCAGGATCTGCTGGAAGAGCGCGGCTACAAGTACCGGGTGGTCAACTACGGACTAAGCGGCGATACAACAAGCGGCGGCGTAGAGCGTGTGGCGCAAGTGCTGGCCGATAAGCCGAAGATTGTTGTGCTGGAACTTGGCGGCAACGATGGACTGCGCGGATTGCCGGTTACGACTTCAACTGAAAATTTCGAAAAAATGATTGAGCAGTTCCAGACCGCCGGAGTGAAGGTGATTCTGGCAGGCATCACGCTGCCCCGTAATTACGGGATGGATTATATTCACGAGTTTGACGCCATGTATAAGACGCTGGCGGAGAAGTACAAAGTTCCCTTCATTCCGTTTCTGCTTGAAGGCGCGGCGATGGTTCCGGACATGATGCAGAAGGATGGCATCCATGCCACGGGGAAGGGCAATCGTGTGGTGGCGTTAACAGTGTTGCGGAAGGTTGAACCGATGTTGACCCGCTAAGTTTTTTCGGCCAAGGCGCGGAGTAGGGCGTCGGCCGCCCTACTCCGCGGAGAGCATCGCTTTTGCCCGGCGGCCCCATAAACCGTTCATGTCGATCATAGCTGCCTTTCCCAAATGGTAGGTGGACGTTTCTTTGTCGCCCAGGGCTGCGAAGGCTGCCCCGGCTTGGGTGTGGACTTGCGCGGTGGAGGATACCACGTCCATTCCAACAGTATCCACGGCGCGTTTCACCAGTTCCGTCACTTCTTCGGCGGTGGCCTCATTCGCTGCCATGGCCCAGGCCAAGGTGGCGAGGCGCTCGCCCAGGAAGCGGTTTTCATAGTCAGAAGCCGCAGATTGACTACCTGCCGCCAGGTGAGCCAGACGCAACGCCTCGGCAGTGTCGCCCTTCACCAGGTAAGCTTCAGCCATGGCGCGTTTTGTGGCGCTGCGATTTGGTTCCAGACGTAGGCTCAACTGGTATGTTTCAAGCGCCTCATCGCAACGGCCGAGCGCCAACATCAGGTTGCCGAGAGAGGTTTGGGCCTGCATCGCGATATTTTTATCCGGATCCAATTCGAGGGATTGCCGAAGCAAAGGTTCAGCTTCCTTCAGCTTGCCCAAGTGCATCAACATTTCGCCGCGGTAGAAACAATAGTCAGCCGTGGGGTTGCCGTCGTACATCAACTTGTCCGTGGCCCCGAGAGCCGCCTGATAGAAACCGCGCTTGAACGCGCTGATTACGTTTTCGAGAGGCAGGTTGCGGCCCTTGTAAGGATTCTTCAGTAACTCTTCTTTGTTAAGAGCCTCTTTAATTTCATCCGATTCCTTTTTGTGGTTTAGGATCTTGTT
>JANXXI010000369.1 GCA_025350695.1 Acidobacteriota bacterium | reverse complement strand
CTCACACCCGCTCCCGCACAAACTACCTCCGTCCCGCCGGGTTCCAAGGACCTGGCATATGCGCAGCCCGGTTCGTGCGCCGTCTGCCATCAGAAGATATCGGAAACCTACCGCCAGACGGGCATGGGGCGGTCCTTCTACCGGCCCTCGCCCCCAGCCGACAGCCCGAAAGACAGTTTCTACCATAAGCCTTCGGACAGCTATTTCACCCTGCTCTGGCGCGACGGCAGGCCGTATCAGCGCCGCCACCAGATCGATGCAACTGGCGCGCTGATCAACGTGATGGAGAAGCAGATCGATTTCATCCTCGGGTCGGGCAATCACGCGCGCACTTATTTGCACCGCACCGCGCGCAACACGCTCGTCGAACTGCCGCTGGGCTGGTACGCCGAAAAGGGCGGGTATTTGGCTATGAATCCCGGCTACGACCGGCCAGATCACGATGGCTTCCAGCGTAAGATTTCGTACGATTGCATGTTCTGTCACAACGGATATCCAAAGATTCCCGCTGGACATGACCAGCCGTTCGCGGAGCCTGTTTATAATGATCCTCTGCCTGAAGGCATTGACTGCCAGCGGTGTCACGGGCCGGGGCTCCGGCACACCGAACTGGCGAAGGTTGGGGCAAAGGTTGCTGCGATACGCGGGGCCATTGTGAACCCATCCCGGCTGAGTGCGGAACGCCGGCAAGAAGTGTGCATCCAATGCCACCTGGAAACGACAAGCTTTCCCCTGCCCAATTCTATACAACGATACAACCGAGGCCCTTTCGCCTACCGGCCCGGCGAGCCGCTCAGTGCCGACTGGCTTTTCTTCGATCACGCACCGGGGACTGGACGAGAGGAAAAATTCGAGATCGTAAACGCCGTCTATCGAATGCGACGTTCGAAGTGCTACATTGCGAACCCGAATGCCCTGCAGTGCACCAGTTGCCACAACCCGCACGAAGCTCCCCGGGGCGAGGCCGCGACGCGGCACTATGACGCAGCATGCCGCAATTGCCATGGCTCCGATTTCAATCGGGCCGTGTCCGCCGGAAAGCACACTCCCGCAACAGGGTGTGCCGATTGCCATATGCCCAAGCGGCGCACAGAGGACGTTGTGCATGCCGTGGCGACGGATCACTACATCCAACGAAAGAAACCAGCGGGGGACCTGCTGGCGGATCGCGCCGAACGCCATGAAAGTGGTGCAAACGTCTACCGTGGCGAGGTCAAGCTGTACTATCCGGACAAATTACCGCCGACGCCGGAGAACGATCTCTACCTCGCGTTGGCGCAGGTAGTGAATAATAGCAATCTGAGCGCCGGGATCGATCGGCTGTCAAAGGAAATCAAGCGGCAGCCCTCAGCGCGGCCCGAGTTTTACTTGGGGCTGGCCGAGGCGTGGCGAAACAGCGGACAGCCAGCCCAGGCCCTACCGCTTTATCGCGAGGCAGTGAAGCGGAACCCGAAGTCCCCTTTCGCCCTGTTGAAACTGGCATCCGCGCTGAGGCGTTCCGGACAGCTTGCAGAGGCCGCCGAGGTGTTGAATCGAGCCATTGCCGTGGTCCCGAATGACGCCTCTATCCGGCACGAACTCGGGCTGACTTATCAAGGGCAAGGTAAAACCAAGGAGGCGGTCGCCGCCCTTGAAAAAGCTACAGCACTGGATCCCGACTTGCCAGAACCGTACAACAATTTGGGCATAATCCAGTTGTTGGGTGGCGACCATACACGCGCAGCAGCCGCCTTCCGTGAGGCAATCCGCATTCAACCAGACTATGTAGACGCGCATAACAATCTGGCAAATCTTCTCTCCGGGGCTGGCGACCCTAAGCAGGCGCGATATCACTTTGAGGTTGCGCTCAAACTGCGTCCCGATGATGCCACGACGCACTACAACTTCGGCATGGCCCTTGGCCGAGCGCAACAGTTCGATGAGGCCCAGCAACAGTTGGAAGCGGCTGTCCGGGCAGATCCAAATCACGCCGATGCCCGCCAGCGTCTGGCGGAGATGCTGATGGCCAAGGGCCAAACCCAAGCGGCGCTACCGCATTATCGTGAGCTCGTCCGCATCCGTCCAGAGTCAGGGCAGGCGCTTCTGGGCCTCGGAGCCACACTGGCCATGACAGGCGATGTTACGGGCGGGCTGCCCTACTTGCACAAAGCCGCTGCTTCCCGTGACCGCGATGTACGCGATCAAGCCGTTCAGATTATCCGCCAACTTGGGGACCGCCGCTAACGCAAAAAAGCCGGCTAGCTCTGTGGCTGGCCGGCTTTTTATCGATGGTTGTTATTTAGGTTAGAACGACAACCGCATCGTCATCTGAATTTGCCGCGGCGTCCATTTGGAGTTTTGCAACGACAGGATGCCACTGCCGGAATCCGGATTGTTCAAGCCCTGAATGTTGAACGCATTGAATGCATCCACATTAATTCTCAACCGGACCTTCTCCGTAATGCTGAAGGCCTTGAAGAGCGAGATGTCCGTTTGGAAGTTCTTCGGTCCCTGCAGAATGGTCTGCGAATAGGGGTTGGAGCCGGCAGGTCCCGGGCTGTAACCCGTCAGCACGGATGTTCCGTTCTTCAAAGGAACATTTACGTTGTTGTTACCGAAATTTGGCGTTCCAGGAGTATTGTTGATCGGAGCCAGGTAGGGCTTGTAATCGGCTGGAATGCCCGAAATGCCATTAGTGGCCGCACCAATCACGCTCGGGGAAACGTAGCCATTGAACCACAGATAGGCGGGACGGCAAACGCCGCTCACGCAATTGGTGATCGGTTTGGAGGTCTTGTACACTTCCACCGGGCTGGTGGCGCCCCAGTTGCCTGCGCCGACCTGGAACCCCTGTGAGACAACTTGACCGGTGAATGCCAGCTGGTAACCACCAACCAGCGCATTGAGAAACTTGTTGGAGTTGCTCATGAAGCGCTTGCCCTTACCAACAGGCAGATCCACTATGCCGTTGTAGTTAATGCGATGAACGGGAATTGCCGTGTCGATATGATAGTTTTGGTAACGATTCAGTTCCCGGCTGGGAGCGATAGTCGTGCCAGTCTGGATGCCCGCCGGCAGTACGCCAGGAGCATAGTTTTCCGCTGGGTAGAGCACGTTGTCGCGGAAGGTGTTGCCGCCAACACGGAAAGCCCTCGAGTATACGTAAAAAATCTGGTAGCCAAAGCCCTTGCGCATCGGTCGCTGATAGTTTAATTGCAATGCGCTGTCGTTAGACCAGCCGCTTTTGGTGGAAACTACGTTGCCGCCCCAAACGGTTTTGTCATAAGGCCGCGTAGCAACACCAGCCAAGGCGCCGGTTGGAGGGGTAATGCCGTTCACTACCTGCCAAACGTAAGCGGAAGGAGCATTGTTATATTGCAGGTTCTGATCCAGGTTCCCGCCATGGGTGAACACATACGTCACACGAAACACGCTACCGTCGGCCAAAGGCTGTTCAACCGTCATATTTGCTTCATCCACTGTAGCCGGTGGATACTTCGCATCCAGCGTCGTACTCATCGCAATGCCGGGAAGCAAGGCATTGAGCGAATTAGTATCCACGACGTTCTTGCTGTTCAAACCGGCAACAATTGATTGTGGATTTCGCAGCAAGTAATTCGGCAAACCGTCAGGCGATTGGTTCGCAGCGTTGAAATTCTGCGTGTAACCGGCAGTGAACGGATAAACCGCGGTAAGGTAACGCACCGAATTGCGGATCGGCACTGGATAAATGTACCGGCCATAACTACCGCGGATAACCGTTCCATTCCTGCCGATGCTGGGCGTGTAGGCGAAGCCGAAACGAGGCATGAAGTTCTTGAAGCTTCCGTAGAAACCAGACTCGGGAATGCCCGCTTCAGCCGGCGTCTGGAATTTCACGCCGAGGTTCTTCAGGTTATTTATAATCGCCGGGGTCGTGTATCCGATATCAACGTAATGATCGATCGGATGTCTCAGAACAATAGCGTTTGTCTTCAAGCTAAACGTGGCAAAGTCCCCGCCATCGGCCGCGGGAGCCGGATGCCCTTCCCAACGGATGCCGGCGTTGATCGTCAACCGCGTGTTGATACGCCAGTTGTCCTGAAGGTAGCCGTCGAACTCCTGTAAGCTGGAGCGGTTGAACGGAGCGTTCTTTCGCTGGCTGTAAGAGGCAGCCGCACCCAGGAAGAAGTCGGCATCCTGGTGTCCGGTATTGGCCTTGGCGCCGTAGTTGGCCCCGGTGGCCGGATCGTAGATAGCTGTCGCCAGAGTGGAGAACGCCGTCTGGTCAGGCGAACGATCCGACAGATAGCCGAAGCGCTCGTGGCGGTAACGTCCGCCGAACACCAGTGTGTGCTTGCCCGATACCTTGGTGAAGTTTTGATCGGCATTATCCAGGCGTTGATTCATGCCATAGTTCCACTGCGAACCGCCGTAAGGCATGATCAGATTCGAACCAACTTCCGGGAAGCCGATCTGACCGAAGTTGTTCGGCAAGCCCAACTGTGCCTCGTAGTTTGCTTGCGAAGCCGGGTTGCCTTCCACGAAGTAACGCTGCCATTGCTGGCTCAAAATCGTCTCCGAATAGAAGGTTGGCGAGAACGTGTGAGACCACCCCAGGGCACCGCTGATTGTCGTCACAGGCTGCGCCTGATAGCCGGTTGCGCCTGCCGGCAATCCGCCCCCCGCAATATTCGCCGGCGAAGCCGATGGATAATTCCGCAACGCCTGCTGCGTTTGCACAATATCAGTGAAGCGAAAATAGACGCGATTCTTGTCGTTGAATACGTGGTCCATGCGGATTGTCCAGTTAGGCACTGTCTGTTGGGTCTTGTTCGTATCGTTGATATTCGAATTCACCAGCGGGTTATCCGGGGTTTGCGGCAATGGCGTCGCGGCGTACAGCGTCTTTGCCAGCGGACTGATGCGGTTGAGTGGAATCTGATTATTTTGAAAAGGCAGCCGAGCGTAGTTCTGTGCGGCGCCTTGCGTGGTGCTTGGGTCATACAGTTGCTGGGTGATACCCGCGCCGTTGATCAATCCGCTGAAGTCGCCGTTGCGCATTGCCACCGTCGGGACTCTCACCAATTGGCTGGAATCCTGACGCAAAGAGAATCGTTCGTAAGCGAAGAAGAGGAACGTGCGGTTCTTACCGTTGTACAGTTTCGGAATCACCACCGGGCCACCAATCGTTCCCCCAAATTCGTTACGCACCAAGTGCGGAGCAGCAAAGTTGGCGGGATTCTGACGCGCCTTGGCGACGCCGAAATAGTTGTTACGCGCGGTTTCAAACATCGTGCCATGCACCGTGTTTGTTCCCGACTTGGTGGTCAAAATAACGGTTGCCGGAGTTGCGAACTGCGCGCTAGAGTTCAATGTCTCGAATTTCGCTTCCTGCACGGCATCCGGATCAGGCAGGAGAGCCTGCGAGGTCTGTTCTCCCCCAAAATTACGGCTTGTGGCCGGGGCGCCGTCATGCGAATATTCCATGCCTTCCGGCATCAATCCGTTGGCGCGTTGTCCGCCTTCAAGACCTGGGACGGTCTGTGCTGCAAGATTCAAAACATTGCGGCCGTTTACCGGAAGTTGATCGATGCGGGCGGCATCGAGGAATGTGCTCACCGTGCCACTATCGTAGGTAGCCAACTGCGGCGTGTCCCCTCTGATAGTTACCTGTTCGGCGACATCGCCCACCGACAGTTTCGGGTTCATAATGCCTACCTGCGAGTTTTGCAAAGTAAGGTTCGACTCGTACTTTTTCATCCCGGGAGAACTGAACGAAACCGTATAGCTGCCGGCAAACAGACCAGGCACTGAGTAGAAGCCAATTTCATTCGACGTCGTATCGTTGACAACGCCGGTCTTCTGGTTCAGAACGTGAACTTTGCACGCTGGAATCGCTGCGCCAGTGGCGTCCTGAACTGTTCCCTGTATCGATCCGGCGCCGCTCTGCGCGCGGAGTTCAACCGGCTGCAAAAATAGGCTGGCCATCATGCCAAACAAAGTGGCAAAGGTCCTCAAACGTTTCGTCATTACTAGCCTCCAAATGGGCACAAGTTAGGATAGAGACTGCAAGCTGGTTGGTATGCGCTCCCCAATTCGACCCGTGTGCAATATTTATATAACATTTCAAGGTTATTACGCAACCATGCAGGCGAGGAAACACCAAGGAAGATCCTGGCAAAATGCCAGGAGCTAAGAAGCAGGCCGGCCTCGCTCCAAGATCTCCGCCGCCAGGAAATCTACTACTCGCTCAAACGGATCAAACCCGAAAGCCTGTCCAATCGGCGCGCGAAGATTGGAATTGGCGTTAATGTCGTAGAAGATCCTTCTGCCATCCGCCGCTTCCAAGTACTCAATGCCGCCAACGTCAAGCCCCCCAGCCGCCACGATCTTCTCCCCCATCTCAACCGCGGCGGCAGGCACGTCCAGGTAAGGATAAAATTCCACGGGCTTTGCCGGCGCCCCTTCTGGAATGGCGCAAGTTGAGGCCCCACCGTCTTCCGGATTGCATTCCACCGAGGGACACAAATTAAACGCTCCATGGGAAACTACACGCATCGCATACAGAAATTTCCCACCCAAAAATTCCATGCGTACAATGCCTCGCGCTGGATCTACGGGAAAGTATTCTTGCAGTAACAATAGATTATCCGGTAACCAAAGCGACGGCTGCTCCCGCAACAACCTCTGAAGCTCCTCCCCCGAACTCAGCAGAAACATGCGCGCCCCGCTACCCCCTTGCTCCGGCTTCAGCAACGCGGGCCAGCCGCCAGTCCACTGCGCCAGCACCGCCGCGGGGTCATTAAAAGCCAGCGAGCGCGGATGCGGAATGTCCAGCGTCCGCAGCAACGCGCCCTGCGCCGATTTGCTCAGTTCCAACAGGAACGCTCGCGAACCGTTCAATACCCGCGCGCCTCCCAATTCAAGCGAACGCATCAATGATAAGGCGAAGGGAACCGCCCGCGTGTTCCCGCGCACATAGGCGCTAGGGCTTGCCTGATTGAAGTAGAGCGACGCCTCGGGAACCGCGTCCGGATCAAACGCCCCCTGCTTCAAGTCCAGCGCCGCGTACGACACCCCTCGGCGTTGTAAGGCAGCCCACAAAGGCTTCTGCCATTCCGGATGTTCGAACAGAACTACCAAATCGTGTTTCATGTATTCCAATCTTAGCGCTGCCGGTTAATTGGGCTCTTATACCCCAGCCTGTTTGAACGTAGCCTCCGATTTCACCTTGATCTCTTTTGCCAATTCGTAAGGATCCGCTTGTTGGAATTTCGGCAAGAATAACTCCACCGAAATTGGACCGGCGTAGCCTCTGTCCACAAGTTTGCGCAGGATCTTCGCCAATGGGGCAACCCCGTCACCAGGAACAACACGCGATTGCAAATCGAGCAGTTCGCGAGGCAGGTCTTGGGTATCGTTCAAATGAGCATGGATGATCTCGCCTGGCTTAATCATGTCCATGTCCTCAAACTTGTTGGGGCCAGACCAGAAGTGATAGCAATCGAATAGGATTCCGAAGTTGGGATGCGCAGCTTCCCGCTGCAAGCGCAGCGCCGTTGGCAGCGAAGCCATGAAGGTAGAACTCCGCACGAATTCGGCGGCCACTTTTAGCTTGAATTGCTCGGCGGCTTCGGCCACTCGGCGAATGTTTCCACGCCCTTTTGCATAGTCATCCGCCGAAAATTTCGCAGACGTGGCGCAGGGGGAATAAACCAATGGCGCCCCCAACTCGGCGAACTGTTCGCAACGCTGCTTGAACACGTCTAAGTTTTCCGCGAATTTCGGATTTGGTTCCCACAAGCCCGTAACACCAACAGCGCCGGAGATGATCGTCAATCCATTGTCGGTCAGCACTCGTTTGGCGCTGGCCATGGTATCGGTCTTCAGGAAATCGTCCAATAGATTAGACGCCGGCTCCACATACTTAATTCCCGCTTTGGCCCAGCCCTCCAGAGACTTGCGATAGCCAGAACCCGCGGAGGTGTATTGATGCATGCTTAGTTTCATTTTGTTTATGGCCGCCGGCACAGGTTCCGCCACCAACGCAAAGGGTGTCAGTAGAAGTGTTCTGCGTGGCAGCATTCGGATAGCATAGCGCCTTACGCGTCTCTATCGCCGCGTCACCATGTCATCAAACGTCTGGCGAGATTCCCATCCACTGGTCTCAAGCAGCGGTTTGTCCGTATAGGCTTCGGGCCACCCAATACAAAGGTACGCGACAAACGTCCATTCCTCAGGAGCCCCCAGCGTCTTCTTTATCGCCGCCGGGTCAAGGATCGAAACCCAACCCACTCCCAACCCCTCCGCTGTCGCCGAAAGCCACAGCGCGTAGATAGCCATCACGACCGACCATAGTGGTGTGTCCGTCATGGTTTGCCGACCAAGGCCATGCCCTGTCGCAACGCCGCAATCGGCGAACACTGCCAAGTGCACCGGCGCTTCTTTCAGACCCGCCAACTTAAGGCTTCGGTACCGCGCGTAGCGGTCGTCTTGATAAATTTGGCTCGCCTCCTCATTGGCCATGTTGTGGTTCGCGATTATCGCCGAGCGGACTTCCGCGGTCTCCACCAACACCCAGCGCCACGGTTGAGAAAAGCCCACCGATGGCGCAAGCATGGCGTTCCGAAGCAGACGCTCAATCAACGCCGGATCCACGGGATCGGCCCGAAAATGACGGACGTCCCGCCTCCAATTCAGCAACTGGGCGAAAGTGGAGCGAAACCCAGCGTTGAATTCTGGGGCCAACATAAATTCTTCTAGCTTTTCTTCGGGCATCGTTGCCTCCAGGTTCGCACGATGTGCTATCTTCGAAGCTCATCTGGTGTCCGGCGCGATCTTGTCGCGTTGGATGAAAAGGGAATCTGGTGAAAAACCAGAACTGCCCCGCAGCGGTAAATCGGGAACGACCGCCGTCAACAAGCACTGACGCTCCAAACTAAATTAGGGAAAAGCGTTGGGAAGCGACGGCTAGTAGGTATTAAGAGCGCAAAGGGCCCGGTGGTAGGGCCGCCAATCGTTGCTAAGAACACGAAAGGCTTCCCGCCACCGGTGCTCCGTCTTGCGCGTTCTTTCTAGATGCCCGAAAGTCCGAAGACCTGCCGATGACCATGCTCCTAAGGAGTGTGGAATTGTACCGTATGCCTTCGTGGGAGGGGCTTCATGACTACTCTATTGCGCCGTGTGTGCGCGCTCGTGCTATTTCCCGCCGCACTTTCCGCGGCCTCCATCTCTGGTCGTGTGCTGGAACCGAATCAGGTTCCCGCATCCAAAGCCAGGGTCACTTTGCTACAACCCGAAACGGGTCAGCAATGGGCAACCACAACAACCCCTGATGGCAACTATCGTTTCGACGATGTTATGCGTGGCCGCTATCTGCTCACTGTGGAATTCTCCGGCTTTAGCGCGCCGCCACGGGAAATTTCCCTTGTCACCCCCAACGAAAATCGCGTCGAACCCGTCACGCTGGAACTCGATCGAGTACGAACAGAAGTAGTGGTTACCGCCGCCGCAAATGCCGTGTCGGCCGATTCCATTTCGCGGGCGCTCGATGTCGTTCGTCAATCCGATTGGCAGTCGCGCGGCGTATCCACTCTCTCCGAAGCCGTGCAGCAAGTTCCAGGCTTGCGCGTCCAAAGTCTAGGCGGCCCCGGCGGCTTCACTCGTATCTTGCTGCGCGGATTGCCCGCCCAGGATACCGCCATAACAGTGGATGGACTTCGCTTTCGCGACGCCGCCACCACGCAGGGTGACGCCAGCAGCTTTACCGAAGGCTTGATGCTTGCCAATAGCCAGCGAGTCGAAGTGTTGCGCGGATCAGGCTCTGCGTTGTATGGCACCAATGCTGTTGGCGGCGTTGTCAACATCGTTACGGATGACTCCGCTGACCGCTGGCGCGCCAGCTTAACAGGCGAAGGTGGAGGTCTCGGCTACGGTCGCGGGCTACTGCAATTAGGCGGGCCTCTATCACACACGCTCTCTTTCACCGCTGGCTTGCAGCACACCAATGTTTCCGGTGGGCTCGATGGGCAGGACCCGTTGCGCAACACGTCACTCCAATCCGGCCTACTCTGGCGGCCACGCTCAACGGTTTCCTTAACCGGTCGAGTATACGGAGCCGACGCGTTCGTCGGCGTCAACGATACGCCTTTCTCCGGCCCCGCCACCGTTTTGCCCGCGCGAGGCATTGTTCATGCTGTGCCCATTACGCTTGACCAACAACGTAGAGTTGAACTCGGCGGACCCATTCAATACACCGATGGAGCGAATCTGGTTCCCAACCTCAACGATCCGGATTCGCACCGGTCTTCCCGTTTCTTGGCCACAGCTGTCGTTTTTCGCCAGCAGCTCGCCCCACGCCTTTCCTACCGCATCAGTTATCAAAACGTTTTTACCCGCCGCAAGTTTGAAGACGGCCCCGCGGGCGTTCGCTTTGAACCGGCCTTCCGAACCCAAGATCTTATTCGAGGCCAGGTCGATACCTTGCAGGCGCGTGCTGATTTCTCCGCCAGCCCTAAATGGACCATGGGCGGCGGCTATGAACTGGAGCGCGAAGATTATCAGAGTCGCAGCACCAGCGCCGCGGCAACGCCGCTTAAATCCGTGTCGCTCGCCGGCCAACGTAGCAATGCGCTCATCGGTTACGCCGAAGGCCGCATGTGGCATGACCGGCTGCACATTTCACTGGCCGGCCGCCTGCAGCGTTTTGATTTGCGCCAGCCCGTTTTCGACGGAGGCGCATCTCCCTACCTCAATCAAAACTTCCAATCGCCTCCCATCGCACGCACCGTCGACGCAGGCATATCCTGGTTCCTCGCTCGATCCGGCACTAAGCTGCGCGCGCATGCCGGCAACGGCTATCGCTCGCCATCTTTGTACGAACGCTTTGGATCCAGCTTCACCAACGGGACGTTCACTCCCAATGGCGATCCCCGTCTCCGGCCCGATCGCACTCTAAGCCTCGATGCTGGCATCGATCAGTATCTGGCGAAAGACCGCGTGC
This sequence comes from Acidobacteriota bacterium, assembly GCA_025350695.1. GTDB lineage: Bacteria > Acidobacteriota > Terriglobia > Bryobacterales > Bryobacteraceae > JANXSF01. The sequence goes on along the minus strand of JANXXI010000369.1, from coordinate 2,338 downwards.
GAGTTTCAGCAACGTCCTTCTACACCGACCTCCGCGAGGTAATCGCATTCGATTCCAGCGGCTTTCTCAGCCCGGCCACTGACCCCTACAAGCGGTCTAGCGGTTACATCAACACAAGCGGCGGAATCGCGAGAGGCGCCGAAACGCAGGCTGAAATCACGCTGCCTCATCGCATCCGGTGGACTACCTCATACACCTATACAAATTCATCGCAACGCCGATCCACCGTGCGTGACAACGATTATTTCCGGTCCACATTTGTCGTGCCCCATCAACTCACCAGCGTGCTTTCAGTACCAGTCACGCGCCGGTTCGACGTTACGACCTCGGCATGGCTTGTCAGCTCACACGTGACCGTTCTTTCGCGCCGGGCATTTCAGTTCGACGGCGCACGCAAGCTTGATGTCGCGGCCTCATACCGCATCCCTACGGAAAAGGCCGCTCTTAGGCTGCAACTGCGCGCCACCAACATTTTGAACTCGCAGTTTCTCGAAAACGGATTCCGGACGCCTGGATTCTGGGCGACTGCCGGTTTTAGTTTGGCTTTCTAATTTGTATCGAACGAAAAAACTTCACCGAGCCACGACCGTAAGGGAGTCGGTGTTCAGAAGTTTACAAGAGGTCCAAGGAGCAATAAATGTCCATTGCAACAAAGAGGGGCGACGGTGGAGACACCGGATTGTCGGGCGGCGTTCGGGTCCGTAAGGACAATCCGCGAGTGGAAGCCTACGGCACTATCGACGAGTTGATCTCTTCGCTAGGCTTCGCCCGCTCCATCTGCGAAGACGAAGATCTCCGCACCAAGACCAAGCAAATCCAGAAGGAGTTGTTCAAGGTCGGCTCGGCCATGGCTACGCCGCCGGAAAGCAAGAAGCAACCGCCTGAGATTGTAGACGCCATGGTCGACGCGCTCACCGCCGAAGTGCATCGCATTGAAGCCCTCGAAGGCGTCTTAGCCGATTGGTCCATCCCCGGCGAAGACCCCGCATCATCGGCTTTCGACGTTGCTCGCACAATTTGCCGCCGCGCCGAACGCCACGCAGTTTCTCTTCGCGCGCAAGGCATCGAGCTGCAAGATAATGTCCTGCGATATTTAAATCGATTGTCCGACGTATTGTGGCTCTTCGGCAGATTGATCGAACATCAGAAGGGTTTGGACGCCAAGCTGCGCGACCCCGCGCACGCCGGTCCGCGCTGGTCACGGGCGTGGTGATTCAGGTTCAATGAAAGCCAAAGCTATCTTCGTGGGCGGCACTTCGTCACATGCCGGCAAAAGTTGGATGACCACGGCGATCTGCCGTCACTTGAAGCAGCAAGGCTTTCGCGTCGCCCCCTTTAAGGCGCAAAACATGTCCAATAATTCCTTCCCCTGTTCAGGCGGAGGCGAAATCGGTCGCGCTCAAGTAGCGCAAGCGGAAGCCTGTGGCCTTGCTCCGGAACCAGACATGAATCCCATTCTATTGAAGCCCACTTCCGATCAAGGCAGTCAAGTAATTCTCAATGGCAAGGTGTTCGGCAATGTCGCCGCGCGTGATTATTATCCACTGCACAGTATGCTTCGGGACGAAGCTCATAACGCCTATGACCGCCTCAGTAACCGTTTCGAGTACATCGTCATTGAAGGCGCGGGCAGCATTGCGGAAATGAATCTGAAGAGCCGCGACGTAGTCAATCTTTCCATGGCCTCCTATGCCGATGCGCGCGGGTTACTGGTCTCCGACATTGATCGTGGCGGCATCTTCGCATCCATTTGCGGAACGCTCGATCTGCTCACGCCACGGGAGCGGACACTCATCCGTAGCTTCGTCGTAAATCGTTTCCGCGGCGATAGATCGCTCTTCGAAGACGGCGTCCAATTCCTGGAGCAACGCACCGCGACGCCTTGCCTGGGAGTCTTTCCCATGGCCTCCAGCATTTTGCTCGACGCCGAAGATGGGGTGAGTCTCGACGACGTGCAACATCACGGCGACTCAGCCATCGCAGTGGTTCGCCTCCCCCACATTTCAAACTTTACGGATTTCCGCCTGCTGCCGTGCCAATGGATTTCACGGCCTCCATCAAACCCTGTCGAGTGGATTATTCTGCCGGGCACCAAAAATACGATCGCCGATCTCGATTGGTTACGCCAACAAGGCTTGGCCGATTGGATTCAAACTCAGCACGGAAATGGCGCGAAGATTCTGGGCGTTTGTGGCGGTTACCAGATGCTCGGGGAAAGCATTGACGATCCGAATGGCGTTGAATCTAGCGGGCCTCGATCCGCCGAAGGCTTGCGGCTGCTCCCCGTCCGCACAATTCTCGAAAAAACAAAAGTTACCCGTGTTGTTTCGGCCCGAAC
>JANXXI010000368.1 GCA_025350695.1 Acidobacteriota bacterium | reverse complement strand
TTGGCGTGCGACGTCTGAACTGACGTTTGCCGTAAAGGGTTCCACCTGCGCGGTTCCATCCTGCAGCGCTTCAGCGCGGTAGGAACCGGCTTGTAGAGAAATGAACTGCGGGCCATCGCCGGTCAAACGCAAATCCATATTGAGCTTGCCCTGGAAGAGTTGACGAACCAAAACTAAGCCGCCATTTTCCACTCGGCACTTGATCACGTCGCTCGCCATGGCTCGGCCGAAGCGCGTGGCCAGTTTGGGTGCGAAGTCACGAACCAGGTAGGTATGAGGGAAAAGTACGATCTTTGGATTCAGGTGACGGATGAGCTGTTCGTAGGCAGCCGTATAAGCGTCAGCCGTGTAATCAACCGAAGCGAGGGTGTACACACGATCCAGCTTCTTTGTGGCCGCCTCACGGGCTTCGCCGATGACAGCGGCTGAAACAGCCACGCCGAGAGCAGCCCCAAGTTCCTGCCCGGCGGCCAGCGTCTCCCAACCCATGCGGTGCCATGCTCCGCCGGCTTGTTCAAGGATCACCAGGATGCTCATATGACACGCACCTCAAACTTCAGTTTCTCGACCAGCTTTGCGGCCGATTCTTTGGCCGGACCATCGAAGATTTGCGCCTGCTTGGTGCGGTCGGGCACATACACTTTTAAGCGCTCAACTTGCGGGGTGCACTCCACGCCCAAGCTAGCGGCGGTGACAACTTTGATCTCTTTGGTCTTAGCTTTTTTGATGCCCATCAAGGTTGCGTAACGCAGTTTATTGATGCCGCTTTGAATGGTAAGAACGGCCGGCAGAGACATGGTTACATGCTGAAACCAACCGTCTTCCAGCTCTCGTTTTACTCGAATGCTTCCGTCTTGTTTTTCAACGGCCATGATGATAGTGCCATGAGGCATGCCTAGCAGCTCAGCCATCACGACGCCTGTCTGCCCAGAACCTAAATCGTCCGACTGGAGGCCCGTAAGAACCAGATCAGGATTTTCGGCCTTCGCGGCCGCGGCAAGCAGTTTGGATAGGGCCAGCGTATCGAGCGAATCGACGTCGTCTGCTTCTATGTGGATGGCTCGATCGGCGCCTTTTGCCAGAGCTTCACGAATTGTTTGGGCCGCGCGCGCCGGGCCTGCGCAGATGGCTACAACTTCGCCACCGTGCTTTTCTTTCAATTGAAGAGCTTCTTCAAGGGCGTAAGCGTCGGGTTCGTTGATCTCGTAAGTGAGATCGGCATCCTCTATCCACTGGCCGGAGGAGTTGACTCGAAGAGAGGAGTCACGCGAGGGTACTTGTTTGATGGCCGCAAGAATCTTCATTGAGAACTGTGCCTTCTTTTATTCAGTGTAGCGTTTGAAAATTAAACTTCCATTGGTGCCGCCGAAACCAAAGGAATTGGAAAGGGCATGATCGATCTTCATTGGCCGGGCGACGTTCGGAACGTAATCGAGATCGCAACCCTCGGAGGGGTTTTCAAGATTAGTAGTGGGTGGAGCAATCTGGTCGCGAATGGCTAAGACCGTGATACCCGCCTCAAGCCCACCGGCGCCACCGAGCAAATGGCCGGTCATGGATTTGGTGGAACTAACTGCCAATTTATAAGCATGTTCGCCGAAGGTGCGCTTGATAGCAAGTGTTTCAATACGATCACCAACATCGGTGCTGGTGCCGTGAGCATTGATGTACTGAATTGCCGTGGGATCCAGCCGGGCGTCCTTGAGAGCCGCTTTCATAACGCGGTAGGCGCCATCGCCATCTTCGGAAGGAGTAGTGATGTGATAGGCGTCGCCGCCCATTCCATAGCCTACGATTTCAGCCAGTATTTTCGCGCCACGCTTCTTCGCGAACTCTAATTCCTCTAGCAGCAGTACGCCAGCCCCTTCGCCAATTACGAAACCGTCTCGATCCCGATCCCAAGGCCGTGAGGCGCGCCGCGGCTCATCATTACGCGTGGAAAGCGCGCGCATGGCAGCAAAGCCGGCTACCCCAAGAGGAGTCACCGTGGCTTCAGCGCCGCCGCAAATCATTGCGTCGGCCGCCCCACGCTCAATAATTTTGAACGAATCGCCGACAGCGTGCGCGCCGGTAGTGCAAGCTGTGGCAGTGGCTGAATTCGGACCTTTGGCTCCGGTTCTAATAGACACGTAGCCGGAGGCCAAGTTGATTATGCTGGCAGGGATGAAGAAAGGCGAAACCTTGCTTGGACCTCCGGCAAGAAGTTTTGCATGCTCGCGTTCGATGATCTCGAATCCACCGATGCCCGAGCCGATAAAGACTCCAACGGAATCGGCGATTTCCGGCGTCACCTTCAACCCGGCCATGTTCATCGCGAAATCTGAGGCGGCGACGGCAAAATGCATGAACCGCGCCATCTTCTTGATCTCTTTTTTTTCGATGAACTGGGCAGGGTCAAACTCTTTGACTTCGCCGGCAATCTTGCAAGCATGCTCGGTTGTGTCGAAGGCGGTAATCGGGCCAATGCCCGATAGACCATTCTTCAAACCTTCCCAAGTTTCTTCAGTTCCGTTTCCCAGGGCGGAAATCAAACCCACGCCTGTTACGACGACTCTACGCTGCATACAATTTTGGATTCAATGGGTGTGTGACAGGAAGCACTATTTCTTTTTGCCTTTGATGTAATCAATGGCATCTTTCACAGTGGCGATCTTTTCCGCATCTTCATCCGGGATGTCAATATCAAAGGCTTCTTCAAAAGCCATGACCAGTTCTACGATGTCGAGCGAATCCGCGCCCAGGTCGTCAACAAACGAGGCGGATTCATCCACTTGGGCTTCATCCACACCCAACTGCTCAACGATAATCTGCTTAACTTTTTCTTCTATGGAAGTAGACATGAATTCTCCGTGCGAAATCTCTTAAAGGCTTAGATTCTAGCGCTTTGGTTATGGCTCCGCAACCATCAATTTCGGGGGGGCTAAAAGCTCACACGCCGGGAAGTGGTGGAGCGGAGGTATTGGCATTCGAATTCATTGTACTCTTTTCGTGCCCAGTTCCCAAACTATGTGCGGCATGTCCTTGAATTCTCCAGTCAGGTCTCCGGTAAAATGTGGCGCGTCTTTTGGACCTGTTCGGCGGCAAACGCATCTTACGGAGTAAGATATTTAGACAGTCATGTTGAAAATCGGATCCATCCGATGGAAGGGGAGATGCACTAAGCACCCCCGGTACAATCCGGAAGAAGATGGCGAAGGGGGATTGGTTGGTGGTTGCAGCCGCTGTTTGCAACTGCTCGAAATATACCTGAGCCATAAGAAAACCCTTGGATTGTTGAAGAGCTTTGGCCCGATGCGCGATAGCAAGCCTAAACCGAAAACCCAAATAGCCGATCCGAGTGATGATCGTCAAACCAGTTTATTCCAGTATTAAATGAACGAACCTTACATTCCGGCATTACCCGAACGATCCGAATCATCGGCAGTCTCGAACCGTTGGTGGCCAAATTCAGCGCAAATGGGAATGATTGGATGGATTGCCAGTCTGGTGATGTTCTTCGCGGCTTTGATCCTGGCGTTCGCCATTACCTTACATGGAGCCGAGACAGAAAAAGCGATCCTCATACCAAAGGCTTTATGGATCAGCACCGTGTTGTTGTTGGCCAGCGGCGGCACTATGATAGCGGGCCGCTATCAATTACGAAGGGCGAGAGTGCGGAGTTACCGTCGTTTGTTATACGCGACGACAGCTTTGGGGCTAGCTTTTGTTGCGAGCCAAGCCATGGGAGCATGGCATTTACTCCAGCAGGGGATTTACACGCAAGGCAACCCGAGGGGTTCGGCGTTCTACACTTTCACAGGGATCCATGGGCTGCACCTGATTGCGGGAATCGGAGCGCTAATCTATTTGCTACAGGGCCTAGGTAACCTGACTGCCAGTGGAGAACAGCCATTGCGTAAGGAGCGCCTGCGGGCGCAAATTTCGGCGTGGTATTGGAACTTCGTCGTAGTCAGCTGGTTGGTTCTCTTCGCTTTCTTGATCCAATGGGCTCAATAGGATTGCGGCGCGGGAGTACTATCGACTACCGAAGGAGTTTACGGAACTTTCGGTTACTTTAATGGTAACCCTAAGGTCTTCTGCTGGCTGATCTGTCATCGATTTTGGCTCAAACTTCAAAATATGGACCAAGCCTCGCTCACCTTTCAGCAAACGACGACTACGAAGTTGGCCGCGTTTCTGTTTTTTTCAACTTCCGTTGTGACAGCGGCTAGTTCCATGAATATTCCGTGGGTAACGATGCGGGTGATTTTTTGTTTGTATTCCGCTTTTTTTGTTTTCTTTGCATTCCGGCGGTTTCAACTCACTTTCTGCTCGGTGGAATTGTCCGAGGAATCGTTGGTCCTGAAATACCCTTGGAAGACCACCAATTCCACGCTCTTACTGTCCACCATTCGTCAGGCTCACTACAGCCGATTCCCCTTCGATCTGGTAATTGGCACCGATCAAGGAGAGGTGCGAATTCCCAGGACGCTACAGGGATTTCAAAAGATTTGCGACCGCGTATATGCGATCGTGCGCGTCGAACACGAAAATACTTGGCCGATCACAGTGAAAGTTCAGCGGCCTTTGATTCTTTCCGGCATTCTTTTCGCGTTGATCACCAGTTATATGTCCATTCAACTCTTCCGATCGGGATTGAGCTGGGTGGGCGTGCCGTTACTGTTACTGAGCGTGGCTTCCACGGTGATATTTCTCGACGAACTGATTCTTCGACGCTACTATTTCCATTCCGACGGGCTTCGCGTAAAGGGGTTTTTCACAGACCGCTGGTTCCCGGTTGAAACGTTCGTCGGCGCTGAAGTTGAAAAGGGCGTCTTTTGGAGTAGTGTTGAATTGACTTTCGGGAAACGTAAGATTTCAATTGAAGACAGGCGGGTGGACACGCCAATACCCTTGATCGCAAACTTGATTGAACACGGCTGGAAGCGCAAAGTAAGCGGCGCACCGCGGGCCGGAATTTTGAAGCAGCTTTTCTTTAACAGCAGCGCACCAACGAAGGTGTAGACGATGAAAGAAGGAGTGAACGAAGATAATTGAAATTGTGCTGTTTCCTATCGGCGTTTATTTGCGTTCATCCGCGGCTACTATCCTGATTAGTGGAGTTTACGTGAACTTAGGATCAAATTATGGGCCGCGGATGAACGCCGATAAACGCTGATAGAACAAGAAGAACCTATAGTTTGAATTCTGTCACCTTCTCCGGATTCCAGCTCAATCTTCAGCTTCTACCAATCTATCCATTTTTATGCACACCCGTTGACGAGCGACATCTACCGACGCCTGGGTTACAATGAAGGTAGAAGCCCATGGCCGAAACTTTTAACATTTCCAACGAACCTCCAGTTCCAGTCACCGGCTGGTTGCCCGCCGTAGCCCTCTCTTGGATCATCCCCGGTGGCGGCCACTTTCTGCTGAAACAGCATTACCGTGGCGCCCTGTTGCTTGGAACGATCACACTAACTTTCGTTCTTGGTTTGATGATGCGCGGGGCTTTTTTTGAACCGCAAACGGGCGATTTGTTAACTACGCTGATATATTGGGGCGGCTACATCGCCGACATGTGCTCCGGAGTGCTTTATTTTCTTGCCGTGTGGATGGGCTACACGCAGCAGGATGTGGCAGGCCACGTTCACGATTACGGCACAAAGTTTCTGGTTGGGGCAGGGTTGATGAATGTACTGGCGATGGTGGATGTATTTGAGATCGCTACCAGGAAGAAGAGCTAGCCATGAAACTTTCCTTGACCCATTTTGAAGCCACGCTTATCTTCGCATTGTTCATTTCCGTTGTCCTGGGAATAGTAACAAAGAAAACAGACAAGGAACGAATGACGTATGGTTTGTCATGCTTTGGCCGCTTCATTGCCACAATCTTTGGCTTGGCTTGGTTGATGAAGCTGGGTCACGGATAACAGCGAACTAAGAGACAAGCGCAAGAGCGCAAACTAAGGGCCGCGAACAAACAAGCGCCGCACTTTCGCCCACCAGGCGCCGTGAACTTCATCTTCCACTTCTTTCAACTTAGCCGGATTTCGGGCAATATCGTCAAGGTGCAAGTTCAACGGAATTTCAACCGGTTCTTTCCCAACTACTCTGGTTCGCCGGCCTTGCAGTTGATGGGTCTTGCGAACCCAACGGGTGGGAGTTTCCTCAACAATGTATGAGAATTTTGGCGGTTCCGCCGCAGTGGGAAAATGTCCGCGAAGCCCACGTTCCCACAAAACCGATTCATAGCGATCTTTGTTCACGTTATATACGAAGACTCGAATCGAATCGAAGTCGACGGGCTGTGTTGTGTCCAGAAGGGTGGTCCACAGCCAGTTCTGCTTAGAAGGCGGCGCACCGGAGGATAGGCCCATGGGGAAATAACCGGTAATGCGGCTGCCGCGGGCGTACAGGGCCACTTCATCGGGAATCTGCATGTAGAGTAGCCGGAACATGACCCACCCTGCCTTGCCGTCCTTTGCTCGCACCAATGTCCAGGAATCCTTGGGTGTATCTTTGGTGGCCGATCCGATCTTAAGCGCTTGCTTTGAATGATAATCAAAGGAAAGTTCTTGCCAGTTTGGTGGAGGACCAGGCGGTTCAGGAGCCTTCAACTCAGAGACGATTGGCGCCGGCTCGGCCTTTTCGCCCTTCTTTCTTCTCTTTCGCGGAGGCGCTGCCGCAGTTTTTTTCTCCGGTTGCGGCAGTTTGTAAGCTACTCGCTCCACAACCTTGCGCTGCAGGACTTGAACCACGTCGCCCGGCTCAATCAGACCGAAGCTCGGCGAGTAGCGATTGGGAACGGTATGCATGTTCAGCGACTCGTTGACGGTGGCCGCGCCTTGACTGGGAACTGCGGCGGCGTATTGTTGCAATACGCCCAAAGCCTCCACTTGCTCGGCCGATAACAAACGCTCCTGGTCGGTCCAACCTTCGATCCCGGCTTTGGTTCGAATGCGGGTAAATCGGCGTCTGATCTGGATGATCTCAACCTTTTCGCCATGCGAGGCTGTACCCACCACCGGCGATTTCGGTCCCAGATCCTGACGGAGTTCCAGTTTCATTGGACCTACAAAGGCTTCCGAGATCGCAGGCACACGCTCCGGAGCGCTCTGGCAGGCGCCCAGAAAAAAAGCCGAAACGAAAGTTAAGAGGCAAAAGCCGCGTTCGCGCATGAAGATATGCGAGTTAGTACCGTCCTTTAATCAAGTCTATCAAGCGGATGACGATTCAGAGAAGTATTGAAGATCAATTCCGTACCGGAGGAACAAATGTTTTCAACATTTCTACCGGCTCGGAGGCTTCGATTGTGTATGGGTCGCAACTGGCGGGGATCAGCCAGCACTCTCCCAGTTGAAAGGGCATCCCACCAATTCTTCCTTTACCTCTGGTAAAGATGAGCAGTTGAAACCGGGAAGGATCTCCCGTAGCAGTGCGATCACCCATGAAGTGCGTGAGCTCGGTTTCGAAAAATGCGCACGTAGCGAGCCTGACGCCATTCTGCGTCTTCTCGGGTTTTGACGCGCCCGGATGGGGGTTAGGATCGGCAACGGCTAACGACTTTTCCACGTGTAATTCTCTGGGGCGCCCATAGTCGTATAACCGGTAGGTGACGTCCGAATTCTGCTGAATTTCGCAGACCGCCAGCCCTCTTCCTAGAGCATGGACGGTGCCGGCCTTGACGAAATACGATTGCCCCGGTTGCGCCTCCACCCAGCAGAGCAAGTCGATGATAGCTTCCGATTCGAGCGCTTTGGAGACTTCGGCGCGACCTACCGTTTCCTTGAATCCTAAGGCAATCCTCGCACCGGGGTCGGCGCGCAGGACGTACCACATCTCCGTTTTTCCGGGAGAATTCTCATGCTTCCAGCCGTACTCGTTGTCGGGGTGCACCTGCACGGAAAGATCACCGGTGGTGAACAGGAATTTGACTAAGATAGGAAAGCGTCCACTTGAGCCTTTTGATTCGGCCAATTTGACATCGCTTCCAACGAGAGCTGCGCCGTAGGTATCCACCAAATCGCCCAGAGTTTTTCCAAGCGAAGTTTGGTTGCCGTCGGCACTGAACCAATACTCGCCGATCTGTTCCTCGTTCGCGTCGAACCATGGAGCAAGATCGGTGCTGCCCCAAACCTTAAGGTGACGGCTGGGCAGGAGTTGAATCGGTTTCGATATCATCGGTTGCCTAGGCTCTCCATGAATTTGTGGATTCTATCTAACCCACGTTCCAATTCATGCATGGAAGTGGCATAGGAAATTCGAATGTGCTGGGCGGTTCCGAAAGCTTCGCCGGGAACCACGGCCACGTGAGCTTCACGCAGTAGGCGCTCGGCAAAAATCATGGAATTGGATATTCCACCTTTTTCGAAGGCGACGCTGATGTTCGGATAGGCATAAAAGGCGCCGCGCGGATCAGCTAACGTAACTCCAGGAATTTGACGAAGCCGCGCCAGGACAAACTTGCGTCGGGCCTTGTATTCGGTGAGCATCAGATCCACCGAATCCTGCGGGCCACGTACAGCTTCCAAACCTGCTTTTTGCGAAATGGACGTGGGGTTAGACGTACTGTGGCTTTGCAGCTTCATGACTGCGCTGGCGATTGGGGCAGGAGCCAGACAAAAACCAATGCGCCATCCGGTCATGGAGTAGGTTTTTGATAAGGATCCGGCAACCAGTACAGTTCCCTTCCCTTTGTCCAACGAGGCTACAGAATACGGGTCGCTATCGTACAGGAATCGGCAGTAGCATTCATCGGCTAACACCCAAATGCCGCGCTTGGCTGCCGCATGAAAGATTTTCTCAAGCTCGAGCCTAGCCACAACCGCACCGGATGGATTGTTGGGAGAATTCAAAATGATCAGCTTCGTTTTAGGAGTTAGCGCCTTTTCGATCATTTCGGCAGTTAGTTCAAAGCCGCTTAGTTCATCCGTTTCGACAAAGACACACTTGGCTCCGGCGTAGCGAACCACGTCTCGATAAGTGACCCAATAGGGCATTGGGATTATGACTTCATCTTCAGGATTAACTAATACCTGTATAAGATTGAATATAGAATGTTTTCCGCCAACCGTTATGACACATTCCGAAGCCTGATAATTTGATCCGTAATCAGTTTCGTGTCGGTCGCATATGGCTTGTTTTAACTCTTCGGTTCCACCAGCGGGTGTGTACTTTGTGAAATTCCCGTGGATTGCTTCAATCGCTGCAAGCTTGATGTTGGTAGGAGTGGGAAAGTCTGGTTCTCCGGCGCCAAAATCGACCAGGTCCACTCCTTCCCGCTTTAGCCGACCAGCTTCAGCCGCTACCTTCATAGTGGAGGAGACGCTGATTAGATCGATTCTGTCTGAGAGCGCTAGTGTAGCAGGCAACTTGATATCCCCTTACATTATCCTTTCGGCAGAGCCATTGGTGCGGCATGCAAATTAAGCTTTAGCAGCAGTCTTTCTAGCACCAGCGGAGGAACCAGCCCGGAAACATCGCCCCCCAGGCGCGCAACTTCCTTTACCAATTTGGAGCTTACAAACGAGTTTTCTTCCCGGCTCATCAAGAACACAGTTTCGACGTCCGGACGCAGACGGCGGTTCATATGGGCCATTTGCAATTCGTATTCGTAGTCGCTGACGGCCCGGATGCCTCGAACAATCATCGAGGCTCCCTTACTGGTAGCGAAATCCACCAGGAGTCCTTCAAAACTTTCGATTTCCAGATCTGGCAGGGAAGCTGATTCGCGGATCATATCCATCCGTTCCTGGACGGAGAATAAGGGTAGTTTGCTGTCATTCGATAGTATGGCAACGACGAGCTTACTCGATAGGCGGGAGGCGCGGGAAATCAGATCCAAGTGGCCGTTGGTCAGCGGATCGAACGAACCTGGGAACACTGCAACGATGCTGGCATTTTTGCTGGGCACGCCAACTTTAGATTGTAGCAAACGGGGGAGAATGGCGACCTAAGCTTGAGCTTAGGCAGCTTAGGCGGGGCGGGATCGGACGCCAGCACAAATTCCGCCTAATCCTATGAGCACGAAGATATAGGTGGCGGGTTCGGGTGTAGCGCTGGTTGTTGCTGCCGCGAACGTAGTTCCTTCCACCACGAAGCGCGGATTGGCCCCGGAAATATTGGACCATCCGCTTATTTGGCCCAAGCCCGGCATGTTAACCGAGGTCCAAGCGAAATAGGAAGTGTTGGAAACTGAGCCTGGATCGAGCAACCAGGCCTCGCCGCCTACAGGTGAGCCGAACACTCCGGAACCGAAGATCAAACCATAGGTACCGGGGTTGAGCAAAGCCAACATGGAAGCGCGCAGATCGCCTGCAATAGGATTGGGTAGAAAAGTAGTGGTTGCAATGGGAGCATCCGAGAAGGGGCTTCCACTAGGCAACCCGGTTATGGGATCAAGGGAGATTATGGCGGCAAACATCTGCCCAAAGGCATTCCCATTGGCCGCCATATAGCCCCCGACCGAGGTGACCAAGGTTTGCTGGTTGACGCTAAACCGCGTCCCGACGAATTGCGTTATGGATGAGTTACTTGTGATAACCGTACTCGCGGCGAGTCCGCTTGGGGATCCCATCGCGGTGGATTCGAAAATGACCGAGCCTTGCAGGGAGGACGAAGCAACGAACACTCCAGCATGGAGGAGGATTCTGCTTAGCATCTTTCCGAGAGTATTTTGACCGAGAGTATTTTGACCGAGAGCATTTTGACCGAGAGCATTTTGAATGAGCGAGTTGTGCCCGCTACGGCTGAAATGCATTTGTCTTACTGTAGAGTATTTTTTGAAGGAACGGAGGTAAGAAAAGTCTGTAGAGGCGCCGGGGAGGGATAATCCGATAGCAAAAAATGGCTCGCGGCCTATTCCACCGCGAGCCGTGTAAGGGAAGAACTTATGAAGGTGACCGCAGAACTTTCTTAGCGCCCACGACCACCGCGACCACCGCTGTTGTTGCTATTGCCTTCACTGCGGCTTTCGCTGCGTCCCCCACCGTTATTATTGCTGGGAGGGGGCGAAGACCTTTCCGTTCTGGATCCGCCGCCGCCGCCGCCACCACCGCTAGGCGGAGCGCTGGGACGAGAAGGCCTCTCGGTGACCACCGGGGCGCTCATCCGCGGTGCGGAATCGGACGAGCGTTGCTGTGAACGGTTTCCCGAATCATATCGGCCACGGTATGATCCGCTGTCGTTGCTCTGTGGGGGCGGGGCGCTATAAACTGGGGGCGATTGCTGCCGGGAGGGTTGCGAATCCACGTTACCTCGCGCCCGTGAGCCTTGACCACCTGAACTTTGGCCACCCTGTCCCGCTGAATTGCTGTTGCGGGCATTGGGATCTCCGAACCGCCCCCATCCCCCGCGCTGTGAATCCGTGTTTACCGGCGGGGCGTTGGGGGATGGCTGGGCGGAACGGTTGTTGTTAGAGACATCCGGATTACCAAACCGGTCCCAACTGCCACGTCCTCGGGGTGCATTGTCACCCGATGGGTTAGGCGAGCCCTGAGAGGATCTACCCCAGCCACCAGTGTTCGTTTGACCCTGAACCGTCGGCGTCTGGACGGCGCCACGGAAAGCGCCTTGTGAAGTTTGAGCGCTGTTGATCCGTTGCTGCTGAGTCTCAAAAGGCACCCGATCTATGCGCGCTGATTGCGAACGGCTGTAAAATCTTTGATTATCGGAAGCCGCCGTGGAGGTGATACGGGACTCGCGATCGCTGAAGCGCGTACTGCTGCGTTCGGGGGCGATTGGAAGATGTCCTCGCACAACCCCGACATTCGATAACTGATCGCGTCCAATTCTCACGTTCTGCACGGAGCCGCGTCCAAAATTACCGGCAACGACGGTGGTGTAGCCATTATTGTATCTAGCATTACGGTAATTATTGCTAACGTTTACATTGGTAATATTAATGTTAATTCCACCATTGCGGTAGCCACCGTACTGGCGGGATCCATACCAGGGATGGAAGGTTTCATAGGGAGCCAAAGGCACCCAACCGACGTGGCCAAAGCTGCCGAATCCAAAGAAAGCTACCAGAGCCGGACGCCAGAAATGCCGGGCAGTACGCGCACCTGGATACCAGCACCAACCGTAGCGGGGCTCGTTGAACCAGCGACCGTAATGGTAAGGCGCCCAACCCCAGCTGTCGGAACTGACCCAAGTCCAGCCGTAGTAATCCTCCCAAACCCACCGGCCATTGCGATAGGGTGCCCAATCGGAATTAACCCGTGGGGACCAAACTGCCCCATAATCTTCGCTTTGCACCCAGCGACCGTTGTTGTCCAGGTCTTCGGCGCCATAGATATCACGGCTAACATAGCTATAGGACCGGCTGTTCAGCAGTTCTTTGTCGCGGTGCTCGTTCCAGCCGTCAAATTCATCTTTTTGAATGGCGTTTACTAGTTGGAATTCAGGATCATTGACATCTCCCTTAACCAGCATCGTTCGTCCAGGAGTTAGTCTCTGGGATCCACGTGGAGAGAAGATATCGGCGTGCCCGGACCGGACGGTTATTTCCGAAGCCCCATCGGGCAGCACCGCTATACGATATGTGCCGGTTCGCGAAGGCCGGACCGCAATAGATGGGGTCCCGATTTCCACATCGGCGTTTAAGTCCCTAAGTATTCTATAATTTACAGTTCCACGTGAAACTACTAATAGATATCGATTAGGTTCCAGTGTTCCCATGCGCACTTCGGAATCGGTTCTGAGACGAATCAAGTTGGAGGAATCGAACTGAATTTCCGCTCTCGCGTTCGGACCCGTGCTCAGACGATCATCGGCCATAAGGGGTTGATTCAGCGCAGCAGCTATCCATTCCCCAGTATCGCCGCGCCGAACGCTGACTTCACCATTCAGGAAACTCACGCGAGCAATGCCGCGGCCTTGCGTATCCTCGATATCGTTGATCGATTGATCAATCGGAAGTTGTTGCTGATCCTGGGTCCGCCCTAGACTGGCGATAAGGGCCGCTGCGGTAGCGATTTGGAGTAAGTTGCGTGTCATGGCCGAATCTCCTTGCTCTTCTTTAATGCACGTGGCCTACCAAACGCTATCGTATTGAATTATATAGAACATAGATAAAACGGAGTGGCTGAAAACCACCACAGTCGCCCGGCTTGAATCACTTTACTTTTCTGGAGTCTGATTCTTCAGCCAAGTGTCGTAGGAATGTTTACGAGGTCCTGTGTATTCAATTGTGTCGAAGAAATCGGCATGTCCCAAAGCCCGCGGATCGCCTTCTGCCCGAAGCATCTCGTCCATTCTGTCCCTTAATGTCCGCTTGGTCATGGCGTGTTCCGGCTCCGTCGCCAGGTTCTTCAAGCAGTCCCGATCTTTCTTCATATCGTATAGTTCCTCGGCGGCTCTCTTGCCGAAAGACATTCGGTAGAATTCATCAAAGTTTGAGATCAATAGAGTTTTGGTGGGCGAATCATCCACATTTTTGTATCCCGTCTCGGGATTACCGGCTGGCCAGGCGTTCGGGAAATAGTTTCGAATGTAGAGGAAGTTAGGGGTCCGGATGGCTCTGACCGGATACCCGGCATCGTTAGGCCGGCCCAAATCGTGCCTTTCTTTTCCGATCAACATCACATTCTTTGATGCATCGCGTTGCCCTGTTTTCAACAAATTAACTAAGCTAGTTCCAGTGTTTGTTGAAGCTGCTTTAGCGCCTGCTAGCTCGAGGAAAGTGGGAGCAAAATCCCGGGTGTTGATGAAATCATCGATCACCTTTCCTTGGGGGATGTTCTTACCCCATCGAATGGCAAGGGGAATATGGAATCCTCGCTCGTAGATTTGACCCTTCACGCGTGGGAAGGGTTCGCCGTGATCGGAGGTGACCACGATGAACGTGTTTTCGAGTTCGCCCACTTCCTCCAGTTTCTTGAGCGCCCGGCCTAGGTGCTCATCGAACCATTCCACTTCCAGGGAGTAATCCAGGAAGTCGGATTTAATGGCCCGGTTTTCGGGATAGTAACCAGGCAGCTTAACTTCGTTCGGCTTCTTCCCCGCCCTGACGCCCGAACCCTCTTCGTAGGCCCGGTGCGGTTCGTGCCCCCCGAGCCAGAAGCAGAAGGGCTGGCCGGATTTACGCTTCTGGAGGAATGCACCGAAGTTTCCGGCGTAATCGACGGGAGAGATTCCGGTATAGGGTGGCGCCAGTTTGAGGTCGTTGTAAACAGGTCCGGCGGGGTTGTGGGCCCATCCGGTGGATTTGAAGTCACCGGGACCCCACCCTTTGCCGGTGTGTCCGGTGAGGTAACCTGCTTCTGCCAGCAGACTGGGGTAGACGGGAAACTCCGTTGGGAAGATGCTTTGGTGGTTGATCGCCTCTTTCAATTGCCAAGTATTTCGGCCGGTGAGGATTGTGGCGCGGCAGGGGCTGCACTTCGGGTTCGACGTGAAACAGTTATTGAAGAGAACGCCTTCCCGAGCGACACGGTCGAAGTTCGGAGTCTTGAGCCAGGTGGCGCCGTAGGCTCCGGCATGGCCGAAGCCCCAGTCGTCGGCAATGACGAACAGAATGTTGGGGCGCTTGGGCGCTTGGCCAAAGGCCAAGGTAGAGAAGAGGGAGGTGCGGAGAAGATTGCGTCGGGTGATCATGGTGGCTGCCAGTTAAGGATATCTTACTGGCAGCCCGGATGGGGATTTAGGTAATTAGACTTTTGCCGGTCATGTCTTCGGGTTGGGAGACACCTAGCAACCCAAGAATCGTCGGGGCGATATCGCGCAAGGCGCCGCCCGCTCGAAGAGGCTTGGGATCATTGTTGACTACAATAAACGGCACTGGGTTTGTTGTGTGGTAGGTGTGGGGGCCCTTGGTTATTGGGTCAATCATGGTTTCAGAGTTACCGTGATCGGCTGTAATTAACCAGGTTCCACCACGTTCCAGATACGCTTTTTCGATACGCGCCAAGCAGGCATCCACGGCTTCCACGGCCTTCATGGCCGCTTCAAAAACTCCGGAATGGCCGACCATATCGGGGTTCGCGAAATTCACGACGATCAGGTCGTATTTCTTTGATTCAAGAGCGTTCACGACGATATCGGTGACGCCCGCGGCCGACATTTCGGGCATCAGATCGTAGGTAGCGACCTTGGGTGACGGCACCATTTCACGATCTTCGCCGGAAAAGGGCTGTTCGGCGCCGCCATTGAAGAAATATGTCACGTGCGGATACTTTTCCGTTTCAGCCACGCGCAGATTGGTTAAGCCGGCATTTGAAACCACTTCGCCCATAATGTTCTTGTTGGTTTCGCGCTTGAGTACGACGTGATGCGGGAAAGTCCGGTCGTACTCGGTCATGGTGGTGTAGTGCAGGTTCTTCGGAGCCTTTTCGCGAGGGGGTTGCGGGAGTCCGCCATCGGTGAGCGCCATGCTCAATTCGCGGCCGCGATCGGCCCGGTAATTGAAAAATAGCACGGCGTCGTTGTCCTGGATTAAACCCAGTGGCTTTCCAGCTGAGTCTACGATGGTGAAGGGGTCTATGAACTCGTCGGTCTTCCCGTCGGCATAGGAGGCCTCGATTGCCTTGAGAGGGTCAGTGGCATGCTTCCCTTCCCCCAGCACGATGGCATTGAAAGCTTTCTCGACCCGCTCCCAGCGTTTATCGCGATCCATGGCGTAATAACGGCCGCAGACGCTTGCGATTTTGCCGCAGCCGGCTTCAGTCATTACCTTCACCAGTTCAGTGACGAAGCCGAGACCGCTATGAGGCGGCGTATCACGACCGTCGGTGAACACGTGGACGAAAAGGTCTTTTACTCCCATCTTTTTCGCCATGTGCACCAGCGCGTAAAGATGGGTGTTCATGGAGTGGACGCCGCCATTGCTAACCAGACCCATGATGTGAAGTCTATGCGCGGCGCCGTGTTTCATTGACGCCTTCAGGGTAGGGTCCTGATCGAATGTGCCTTCTTCAATCATGACATCGATGCGGCTGACATCCATGCGGATAATGCGGCCGGATCCGATGTTCAAATGGCCTACTTCACTATTGCCCATCTGTCCTTTTGGCAAGCCGACCCAGGGTCCGGAAGCCTCAATTAGGGTGTTGGGGTTATTTGCGAAGAGGCGGTCGAAAATGGGCTTATGAGCGTGATAGACCGCGTTGCCCTCGGTGACTGGGGAATATCCCCAGCCATCGAGTATCGACAACAAAACTGGTTGTTTTGCAGCCATAATTATTGCTTAAACGCCTTTCTGCCGGCAAATTTGGCTGATGCGCCCAATTCCTCTTCGATGCGGAGGAGTTGGTTGTACTTGGCGAGGCGATCGGTACGGCTGGCGGAACCTGTCTTAATCTGCCCTGCGCTGGTGGCCACTGCCAAGTCCGCAATAAACGAGTCTTCGGTTTCGCCGCTACGATGAGAAACCATTGACGTGTAACCGGCGTGCGCGGCCATGGCCATTGCGTCGAGCGTTTCGGTCAAGGTACCGATCTGGTTTACCTTGATCAGGATCGAGTTGGCGATACCCTTTTCGATGCCCATGGAGAGGCGTTTCACGTTGGTGACGAACAGATCGTCGCCGACGATTTGGATCTTTTTCCCTACTGCATCGGTCATGGCTTTCCAGCCTGTCCAATCGTCTTCCGACATGCCGTCCTCAATGGAAATAATGGGGAACTGACGAACCCAGTCGGCCCAAAAAGCGACCATTTGTTCCGAAGTTTTCTCAGTCTTATCTGACTTATTAAACACGTATTTCTTCGATTTGGAATCGTAAAATTCGCTGGCTGCCGGATCCAACGCAAGGCTGATGTCCTTACCGGGCTTGAATCCTGCCAGCGTGATGGCCTCGAGAACGACCTCAAGCGCTTCCACATTCGATTTGCAATTGGGAGCAAAGCCGCCTTCGTCGCCAACGGCGGTGGAATAGCCTTTCTTTTTCAGGACGCCTTTCAGCGTATGGAACACTTCGACACCCATGCGGAGGGCATCAGAGAATTTCGTTGCGCCATGCGGTGCGATCATAAATTCCTGCAGGTCCACGGAATTGTCCGCGTGCGAACCACCGTTAAGAATATTCATCATGGGGACAGGCAGCAGATTGGCATTGACGCCGCCCAAGTAACGATAGAGCGGGGTTTGTTGGCTAATCGCAGCTGCGCGGGCGGCAGCCATGGAGACGGCAAGCATGGCGTTTGCGCCCAACTTGCTTTTGTTGGCTGTGCCGTCGAGGGCGATGATGCGAGCGTCGATCTCGCTCTGCATGGTGGCGTCGAGACCGACGATAACCGGAGCGATTTTCTTAGAAATGTTTTGGACGGCCTTCAGGCAGCCTTTGCCGAGGTAGCGTTTCTTGTCGCCATCGCGCAGTTCCACAGCTTCATGTTCGCCAGTGGAGGCTCCGCTTGGGACGGCCGCACGGCCCAGACTGCCGTCAGCCAATATAACATCGGCTTCCACGGTGGGGTTGCCACGCGAATCGAGTATCTCTCTTCCAGCGATTTTGATGATTTCGGTCATTGAGTCTTCCTGATGGGATACCGGCGGCTCAGTCAACGGGGGAGCGCACGGGCTGGCAGGGCTGGGTTAGTCCCAGCTAGCCTACCTCTATTTTTGCATATGTGGCGGGGAGTGTCTGTTAACGTTTGATGATAGATTTCGCGGGGGTAGTTGGGTTAGATCGCCAGGGGTATATTCGCTAATTCAGGTAGACTGGAATACGAGAAAGTCCATGGCGGAATGAAAGCCACGCATCCGTTGAGAGTTCGTTGCCTGAATCGACGACTTGAGCCCGGTTGGCCGCAATGTCGCGCACTGTTCGAGAGCCTACATTGTTTGCCGGCTGACGAACTTCGCAAACACAAACAAGCCTCTGAACCAGTTCTTCTTGCAAGCAAGGCATAAACTTCACGGTCTACGGTAAGAAGGAAGAAGGTAGAAGGAACAGAACGAATTTTCCCGCACGACCTGTAACCGCGGATTGTTACAGGGGCGGAGTGCGTCTTTCAGGACAACGCTGTTTCGTAGAGAGATCGTATATAGCAGCAGCACTTCCGGCGTGAAATGCGGGGCGGTGGGATTTGATCCGACGAATAAACTGTTCGCAGGGGAACGGCAGATCCGAAGGGCGATTGGCCGGGACTACGCGGATGCACCGCCTACGACGCGAGTGTTTCGGGCGACGGCCGCCAGTGAATTGTGCGTATCCGTTCGCGTTTCGAACACGGATGATCCGCGGATGACAATGATCAGTCTGATTGTGGTGGAATCAATGTAGAGCGCGCTAGGCGCTGAAGGCTCGAACGAGTCGGATCAACAGCATTGGCAGGAGTGTTTTATGGTTGCGCAGGAATTGGCTACGCTTTTGTGGCGAGATATCAACAAGGTTATCGAACAGGTGAGAGCATTTCCAGAGGATCGACTGCTTTGGGAGACTCGACCTGGGGTGAGCAACTCAGCCGGGAATTTAGCTTTGCACTTGATCGGGAACCTTAGTGAATACATCGGGCGGCAAATAGGGTGTGTGGCTTTCACACGGCAGCGACCGAAGGAGTTTTCCGACAAAGGCGTGAGCGCCACTGAGTTGATTACGCGCCTTGAACAGGTTGCAGAGTTGACGCATCGGATAGTCGCCGGCTTGACGGAAACAACTTTGTCTGCAAAATATCCCGAATTGGTTCTTGGCTACGAGATGACTACGGTACATTTCCTGATTCATCTACTTGGGCACCTGAACTACCATTTGGGACAGATGGATTATTTGCGGAGGATGCTTACCGGAGATGGTGCGATTCAATATCCCAAACGATTGATTCCGTCGAATGCGGCAGTCTTGTAGCACTCGGCTAGGGTTGGATAATTGAAGACAGTGTTGATGAAATAGTCAATTTTCCCCTTAAATGCGAGCACTGCTTGGCCAATGTGGATTAGTTCGCTTGCGCCTTCGCCTATGATGTGGACGCCTAACAGGTCCCGCGTTTCTTGATGAAAGATGAGCTTAAGTAGTCCGGTGGAATCGCCAATAATTTGGCCTCGAGCAATCTCGCGATAGCGCGCCTTACCTACTTCGTAAGGCACGTTGTCCTTAGTGAGTTCCTCTTCGGTCTTGCCGACCATCGAAATTTCCGGAATTGTATAGATCCCATAAGGGAACAGCGAGGGAACGCTAGTGGCTTGCACGCCGAATGCATGGCAAGCCGCCAGCCGCCCCTGTTCCATCGAAGTAGATGCAAGGCTAGGAAATCCAATAATATCCCCGACCGCGTAGATGTGTGGTTCCGTTGTCTGGTAAAACGGATCCACCTTGATGCGGCCGCGATCATCGGGGACGATGTTGGTGCAACCAAGGTTAAGTGTTGAAGTGCTCCCCGTGCGGCCGATAGAGTAGAGAGCTTTATCGGTAACGATTTGTTTACCGGATTCGAGATGAATTCTTACGCGCTCTCCGTGTTCGTCGGAAAACTTTTCGATTCCGCTCACCTCCTCACCTAAACGCATTTGAACCCGACTCTCTCTCATTTGATAGGTAATGGCGTCGGCGATTTCCTCATCGATGAAATTGAGCAGCCTGGGACGTTTGTCGACGAGAGTAATTCGAACGCCAAGGGCGGCGAACATGGTTGCATATTCGGAGCCGATAACGCCGGCCCCGATTACGGCCATAGTTCTAGGTAGCTTGTCTAGATAAAGAATGTCGTCGCTGATGAAAATGGATTTACCATCGAAAGGGATGTGCTCGTCGCGAGTAGCGGATGTGCCGGCGGCAATAATGATTTTTTCAGCCGATACGAGCTGATGACTATGTCCGTCAGGCGAGTCGACGCGAATTGTATTGCGATCGATGAAACTGGCGGCTCCAGCCATTAGCTCAATTCGATTCCGTAATAATTGGTTGCGAACGACATCAATCTCGTGTCGAATAACTTTGTCCGTTCGGAACATCAAATCTTCCATCGTGATGTTCTGCTTGACGGTGTAAGAAGAGCCGTAAAACTCGCGAGAACGGTAGCCGGTCAGTTCGAGCACTGCTTCTCTCAGCGTTTTCGAGGGGATGGTTCCAGTGTTGATGCACATACCTCCCAAAACAGTTTTCTTCTCCACCAGGGCGACTCGCTTGTCCAATTTTGAGGCCTGAATGGCGGCTCTTTGACCCGCCGGCCCGGAACCGATGACAAGCAGATCGTAGTCGTAATTAACAGTAGGCATTAAGGATATCCTGATTTTAGTAACTTAAGATTTCAATTTGATGATCCGCGAGGCTGCAACAGGGCGGAGCCAATAGAAGTCAGCGGGAGTACGCGCTCCACAGCTCCTAGTCTAACCGCCTCGCGCGGCATGCCGTAGACTACGCAGGTCGCTTCATTTTGCGCGATGGTGCGGGCGCCAACTGCACGAAGCGTCAACAGACCCTGTGCGCCATCTGACCCCATGCCAGTAAGTAAAGCGGCCGCGCAATTTGGTCCTACAGACTCAGCAACGGATTTGAAAAGAATATCCACCGAAGGCTTTTGGTAACTGACTAGAGGCCCGTCTTTTAATTGGATGGCGAGGCGGCCATTGAGACGGCGAACTAACATGTGAATGTCTGCGGGGGCCAAGAGGGCTTGACCCGGAGCTAGCTGGTCTCCATCTTGGGCCTCTCTTACTTCGATCCGGCAAAAACGATTCAATCGGCTCGCAAATGCTGTTGAAAAGAGCCGTGGAATGTGTTGCACGGCGACGATTGGCGGGCAGTCCGCAGGCATGTCCACAAGAATTCGCTCAATCGCCTCTGTCCCTCCCGTAGAAGCTCCAAGGGCAATCAACAACACCCCATCCTGGGTTCTTGACAACTCTTGCGCCAACAAATTCGGGAGGATTGGAAGTCTCTTTGATTGGGCAGCCGCGCGTATTCTTCCGGGTAGTTCATGGCGGAGGTGACCAATCGAGTTTGGACCGCTCGGTTTAGCCATTACTTCGACCGCCCCATGGCGTAGAGCTTCGAGCGCATATGAAGCTGATGAGTGACCGACCGAACTGATGATGATCACCGGGATCGGATTGTATTTCATGATTTTTTTCAGAAACGTCAAACCATCCATCTTGGGCATTTCGATATCCAAAGTAATCACGTCTGGCTTCAATTGCAGAATCATGTCGCGTGCGACAAAGGGGTCCGATGCGGATCCCGCGAGTTCAAGGTCCACGCAGTCTTGAATTACGCTGGAAAGCACCTTTCTGACGATCGCGGAGTCATCCACCACTAAAACCCGGATCCGATTTTGTTTAACCACCGCAGTGCTGGAAATCAATTGCGCCACATCCGCTCCAAATATAAAGTTTTAATCTATTGGCCGTTGACGGCGCCGTCAAAAGTCAAGTATGTTGTGAACCACCCGTCCTCGATTTCGAGAGTAACGGCAATGGAATGGGAGAGTGGAGGGGTGAGTTCAACAATCTCCGGCGGACTCAGGCAAAAGGTTTTCAGTGAAGTGTTTCGAGCCAGTACATTACCGCACATCATGTTTGCAAGCTCGCACGTAACTTGTTCTACTTCACGCGGCAACGGTTCATTTAATTCCGTACCTAAGAAATTCGATGTGATCACTCGAGCGGCATCAAGCGATATGCCGATAGTGAGGGTACCGGATGGGTCGCCCTCGAATCGTACGCGCGCCGAGATTGCTTCTGAACAGGGATTGGGATTCGATGCGCCAACTTTTGATTCGCCAACTACGGAACAGAAGAACATGGTTCCGAGAACTTCTTCGGCCGAATCGCAAACGATTCTGTTCCATTCCTTTGATTGTTGCTCAGACATGGGCCACCTCCAATGCGCGTTCGAGCTCAGAACGAAGCTTTTCCGGGTGAAACGGTTTGGTGACGTAGCCCCGGGCGCCCAATTCCAGCATGGTTTTCATCCGGGCTTCTGTGGAATCTGTTGAAACAACCACCACGGGAATCCCTCTCATTAAATCGTCGCAGTGCATCCGGCGAAGCAATTCCTCGCCGTTCATTCGCGGCATATTGATGTCGGTGAGCACCACATCCACCCAACTCGACTCCAATTGGGATAGGGCGTCTTCGCCATCGCCCGCCTCCAGGCATTTGCCGACGTCAAAGCCCGACATATCCACTACTCTACGAATGAAACTCCGCATCGCTGGAGAATCATCTACGATCAAGACGGTGAACGACATGTATTTTCCTCATTGAACATGGACAACTTGGCTGATGGATGCTCGTCCATTTCGACAAGTCTATTTTTCCTTTCCAGTCAGTTCAAGCTCCTGACCACCAGACTCTTTCACAAACAGCCGTCCAGAGGAGATTTCAAGTCTCACGGTTCGTGAGATCTTACCGCCGACGGCTTCCCCTTGCAACAAAATCCCTGCCCTCCACAGGAGCTCACGAAGAGCCAGCTGATTTCTTTTGCCAATGTTGAACATTTCCTGATCCATCAGAACTTGGGCCCCACCAATGGCGTGGACAACCAACCTATTTTTTGACGCGCCAAGTTCATATGCCTTTCGAAACAGGATCGGAATTCCCGAATCAGCAAATGTGAAAGGGTTTTGCAGAGCCTTCTCTGGATTGAGATCCGATTCGGGCAACATGAAGTGAAGCATTCCGCCAACCCTGGCGCGAGGATCGTATAGACACACAGCTATGCAGGAACCTAACGCATACGTGATAAGGTTAGTGCCTTCCGCTGTGCTCCACTGACAATCGGAGATGCCAACAATCAAGTTTTGCATTAGGGCAGCCCCTTAGATTTGGAGGATGGGTGCTTTCTTCGCATGAAATTATCTCTTTTTCTGGTAAAGGGCTGGGGCAATTCTTGTCAGGGAATCGTCCATTCCAGAAATATTTTCAGCGTGACCAATCATCAGGAACCCTCCGGCCTCCAGGTTGTCGACGAGTGTTGCCGTAACTCGCTCCTGAGTCGACTTGTCGAAGTAAATCATTACATTCCTACAGAAAATGATCGGATACTTCATCGTGGGCGAACTGGGCTTGATCAAATTGAAAGACTCAAATTCAGCCATTTGTTTGAGCTGGGGTTTGACCTGAGCCATGCCTTCAGCTTTCCCCCTCCCTTTGAGAAAATACTTCGTCTTCCAATCCTCGGGTAATGGCGCCAGTTTATCTTGCGGGTAAATGGCCGCTTTCGCTTCATTAAGAGCCTTTATGGAAATATCGGTCCCCCTGACCTTTAACCGGCTCAAGGTTTGAGGGTTTGGAAACGGTAGATGTAGCGCCTCGATCAAAATCATTAGAATCGTGTAGACTTCCTCCCCTGTAGCGGAAGCGGCGCTCCAAACGCAAATGCGATCCCGATCGGCAAATATGGCCGGGGCATGTTTTGAGAGGAAGTCAAAGTGGGTCTTTTCACGCAAAAAAGAAGTGTGGTTGGTCGTCAGTGCGTCGATCATGTACAGGAAAGATTGACCTGTTGCATCAGCCTTGACTAGGTCAAAATACTCTTGATAGGATGCGCTTCTAGATTCTTTGACCTTTCGTGACAGCCTCGCGCTGACAAGCTCTCTTTTTCCTCGCCGCAGATCTAGCCCGAACTTTTCATAGGCCAACGATGCTATCTCTCGATATACCTGTTCGGGGATCATCGTTTCGGACTCCGAAAACCCATTGCGTATGGTTGCCAGTGTTTGCATTTAGGCGGCAACCTCGCTTGCGCCGCCCAAAACACCTGCCATTTCCACAATCAAGCCAACACGCCCGTCGCCAAGGATTGCTCCCCCAGCGACACCTGGAATGTCTTTAAAACACTGTCCGAGGTTCTTGATTACAACTTCCTGTTTGCCGATAAACTCGTCCACCATCAAGCAAAATCTGACCCCATCACATTCAGAAACGATAAATAACGAATTGCAGGGATCTTGACTTTTCGGAGTTACCCCGAACTTTTTATACAAACGCACGATTGGCAAAAGTCTTCCTCTTACCGTAACCATTTCGTATTTGTTTTTTATTGTGGAAAGCATCGAAGGGGTGGGTCTGAACATTTCGGTGACCGCAAAGATAGGAATGACATATCTTTGAGTGCCAACACCTACTATTAAGCCGTCAATGATGGCAAGTGTAAGTGGAAGCCTGATTAGAAATCTTGAACCGACGCCTCGAGCGCTTTGAATGTCGACTCGTCCCCGCATTTTTTCAATGTTTCGCTTAACGACATCCATCCCAACTCCTCGTCCGGAGATATCCGTAACCTTCTCCGCGGTGGAGAAGCCTGGCTCAAATATTAATTGGAAGATTTCGCTGTCGGGTAAATGAGCGCCGGGAGTGATGATTCCTTTCTGGCGGGCTTTTGCGAGAATTTTTTCTTTGTCCAACCCCCTTCCGTCGTCTGCAATTTCGATCAACATGTGGCCGCCTTGATGGTAAGCTTTAAGGCAAACCTTGCCGACTGCTGGCTTGCCGGCTGCATGGCGTTCCGTCATTGGTTCGATACCATGGTCAAGGGCATTGCGAACCATATGCATCAAGGGATCCGCCAATCCGTCCACAACGGTTTTGTCCAGTTCAGTCTCCTCACCTACAATTTCCAGCTCAGCCTGTTTCCCAGCTTTGCGCGCAACATCCCTTACCAATCGTTTCATTCGCTGAAAAAGATTTCCAATGGGGACCATTCGAAGGGTCATCGTGGTCTTTTGCACTTCTTCAGTGATTCGATTCAGGTGGGCCAAGTGAGCCTGTAAGCGAACATTTTCCACATTTCCCAGAGTCGGATCATGACGGACCATGGATTGGGCAATAACCAGTTCTCCTACCATGTCGAGCAGATGGTCGAGCTTTGCGGTTTCAACCCGGATCACTAGATTGGCCGAATCGCCATTTGAGGAGGCAACAACCGGGGCATCGCGAGTCTCGCCGGCATCGGGAGCAATTCCGGAAGTGGGAGGGTGTGGAACTGTTGCCATGGAGGTCGATTGATCGGTGGAAGCCGCGGCGATCTCAGAATAATTGATGCCTGCTCCCTCGACCGTTGACAGGTCCGAACCTGACTTTTCCACACTTTTTGTCTCAATATTGATGAGAGTTCGGACGCGTTGCAGCAAGGATTCATTGGATCGAAAAACAACCGGATTACCTCTGAGTCCTTGCTCCACGGCGCTCACCGAATGTGAAAGGTAATCCGCACTGGCCAGGACGACGTCGATCACCTCCGACCCCATTTGAATTTCTGAATTGCGCGCCATATCCAAGACCGTTTCCACTTCGTGGGACAATTCCTGAATCGGGCCCAATTCAAGGAAGCCAGCAAGGCCCTTAATGGTGTGAAAACTTCGAAAGACTGAGTGAATAGGCTGAGAATCGTTGGGGGTTTCTTCGATCTTTAGCAGGCCGCTTTCGATCGTGGCGAGATGTTCACGGGCTTCGCTGACGAAATCCTGCAACAGTTCAGGGTCTTGAGCAAGGCTGGCAAACGCGGCGGCGCGGGACGCTGCTTCATTGTCGCTGGCAGAGATGCGGGTGCTCAGAGAATTTAGGGCATCTTGAAACTCCATAAGGCTTCGTGTCAACTCGCTACCGCCATCGATTTGAAATTCACCAGCGGCGCATACTTCAAATTTCTCGGCGGCAAGCCAAACCGAATTGTCGCCAATACCTGAGGAGCGCAAGAGTCCGAGGATCTTTCGAACATCGTCGAGTTGCCCCAATTCAACGGTTCCAAGCACAATGGACTCGCCAAGCGTTTCGAGGGTTCCGCGGAGTGTTGCCAAATCCGTTTTGTTTTGTGGTTCCATACTAATTACCCCGTTCTCTGTACTTCTTAGAACTCAGCAAAATCATCGTCGCTCATCGGAAATGGATCTGCCAAGGTTGCTTTCGAGGCAAATCCTTGCACCTTGCGTTTTTGCAGATGAGATGGAGGAGCCAATGACTTCGCTGATACAAGTGAAGGAGAATGCTTTACTTGCCTAACGTTCTGGTCACTCAATCCCGAAAGAAGTGTGCGCAAATTCTCTATAGAGTTAGTCATCGATTCGGCTTGAGCACTCAATTCCTGGCTAGCTGAGGCCCCTTCTTCGGCACTGGCCGCATTGCGTTGAGTAACCGTTTCCATTTGTGAAATTGCCACACCGATTTGTTCGATACCTTTCGCTTCATTTTTGCTGCCAGTGTTCACATCGTCGATGAGTTGCTTCGCTTTCGCCGTCGATGAGGTAATGGAACGAATGGCCACGGTGACCTCCTCCAGTCTCACGCCGCCTTCGCTAGATTTCTGAATCGACTCTTCAATGAGCGCCGCCGTATCTTTGGCTGCCTGAGCACTACGTTGCGCCAGATTTCGGACCTCGTCGGCTACCACCGCGAAACCCTTACCTGCCTCCCCCGCCCTTGCGGCTTCAACTGCGGCGTTGAGAGCAAGGATGTTGGTCTGGAAGGCAATTTCGTCGATAACCTTGATAATTCTGGCAATTTTGCCGCTAGAGGAGGTTATTTCCTCCATGGAATGAACCATTTCTTCGATTGCTCGATTAGCGGAAGAAACACTCATGTCTACTTGAACCATATGCTCGGCAGCCGTATGGGCGCTTACAGCGTTTCGTCTCGTCATCGAAGTAATCTGTTCGCTCGACGCCGAGGTTTGCTCAATTGACGCCGCCTGTTCGCTCGATCCTTGTGCAAGGGTTTGACTTGCGCGAGAAACTTGCTCGGCAGCCCTCGCCACGTCAGACGCGCCCGATGCCATCTCCATAGTAAGATCCGTTAAATGGGTTCCCAATTTGCCGAGAGTCCACGCAACGAATGCAACTAGGGTTAAACTTCCAATGCTTGTCGCAATCAGGACTGCCGGAAACCAATCGGCTTGAACATTTCCCAATTGTGTCCAACTTGTGGAGGCGAGCAATCCAATCAGCATCGCTATTCCGACCAGCGAAGTCCAAATACGTCGTTTTAAATTCATTGACTTTTTATCCTTATCTGCAAACTGCATTCAACTACTAACTAAAATCCACGACGACCTACGAGAATTGGGACAGTCTCAGAGGCCTAGCGACTTGAGTCCTTGGAATTCCTTGTTGGTTAACACCGCGTCTATGTCCAACAGGATTTTGACTCCGTCTTTCATCTTTGCCATACCCAACACGTAGAGGATCGCCTCTCCTGTGCCAAAATCGGGAGTGTTTTCCAAATCTTGAAACGCTATGTTCAGAACTTCAGAAACCCCGTCAACTACCACTCCGATTTGAATCGGACCATTTTCACCAGCCACCTGGACCACGATGATGCATGTTCGCTGAGTGTAGGGCTCCTGCTCTAACCCAAACTTGATTCTGAGATCAATTACAGGGATCACTTTGCCCCGAAGATTGATGACTCCTTTTAAGTAGGGTGGGGTCTTGGGTACCGCGGTGATATCCTGAACCCCAATAATTTCCCTTACTTTTAAGACCTGAATGCCAAACTCCTCATTGCCCAAGTGAAACGCCAGATACTTTCCAACCCGGCTGTCTTCAACCTGAGACTTGTCGCCGGACTTGCTTGCCGGTACTGATATAGACATCTCCGTAGTGCTCATTCGCATCCCCTTCTGGCTGTATTGGCTCCGCAACTTATTTCGATACGTAAGGAACCAGCAATGTTTCATATCGTCAGTGAGAGGTGTTGTTTTAATAAGGATTATTCCGTCCTGGATACCACCCTATGGGATACCAGCCTCAATCGCCTCTAAACCAGAGTGACAAAAGCTACAATTGAGGGAGGATAGGATCAATACCCTGACAGGAAAGCTAACAGCACACGTCAAAGCAGCAGGTTGAGCAAGCAAATTAAGTCCAAAGGTTTTGGACAAGGTGCTAGCCAGTTTGCCGCAACAGCATGATCCGAAAGTACTGATTGGATTCAATACGTCGGACGATGCAGGCGTGTATCTATTGACGCCTGATTGCGCCTTGGTGCAGACTGTCGATTTCTTCACGCCCATCGTGGACGACCCCTTTCTTTTTGGCGCTATCGCCGCAGCCAATGCTTTGAGCGATGTATACGCCATGGGTGGTAAGCCGATCACTTCGCTTTCCATTCTTGCTTGGCCTGCCTCCGGTGATTTGGACGATTTGGCCGCGCTGTTACAAGGCGGAGCCGAGAAAATGAGGGAAGCAGACTGCTCGATCCTTGGAGGCCATTCCATCAACGACGACGAGCCAAAATTTGGCTACGCGGTTACGGGCTTAGTTGACCCGAATCGGATCAAACCCAACGCTGGGGCTCAGCCGGGAGATGCATTGGTCCTTACTAAGAGGCTCGGCACAGGAATTATATCGACCGCGTTGAAAAGAGGAATAGCCGATAAATCACATATTGAGACTTCAATCGCTTCGATGTGCTTACTGAACCGCGCCGCAGCTGAAGCGATGTCTCAATTAGAGGTTCACGGAGCCACGGATGTCACAGGTTTCGGTCTGCTGGGCCATGCCCGTGAGGTCGCGGCAGCGAGCCGAGTGACACTGGTTATCGATCATTCCTTAGTGCAGTTCCTTCCAGGCGCAGTCGCCTACTCCAGGCAAGGAGCTATTCCGGGTGGACTGAAGAATAATCGCGACTATTGCAGTGCTTCGGTGGAACTGGACGTCACAGTGCCTGAAGAAATTGCCAATCTGCTCTACGATCCGCAAACGTCGGGTGGCCTGTTACTTACGATGCCAGAAAAGGACGCGGCGATTATGGAGCGGCTTTACCCTCAGTCGTACCGTATTGGACGTGTGACAGAACAAGAACAGAAGGCTATCCTGGTAAAGTGAATCCGTTAATTATTGCGCTTGATGTGGAAACTGCCGAGGAAGCTCGGACGATTGTTCGACAAACAGCTTCCGTTGTGGACATCTATAAAGTGGGCATGGAGCTTTACGCATCTGCAGGAATGGAGTTTGTCAGAGAACTTACTGGCCAGGGCAAACAAGTATTTCTTGACATGAAGTTTTACGACATTGGGGAAACGGTACGCAGAGCCGTAAAGCAAGTCGCCAAGAGCGGCGTGCGGTTTCTGACGATCCATGGTAGTGAATCGGTGATGCATGCAGCGGTCGAAGGCCGGGGTGATTCCCCGATGCAATTACTTGCAGTAACCGTTCTCACCAGCTTTGACAAGTCGGATCTCGCCGACTTAGGGTACAACTGTTCGGTCGAAGATCTGGTGGACCTGCGTGTTCGCAAAGCCATGGCGGCTAGGGTCGACGGTATTGTATGCTCGCCGCTTGAAGCTTCGCGCGTAAGGGCAATTACCGGAGCTCAGGCAGTTCTAGTGACCCCGGGCGTGCGCTCGGCCGGCGCGGGAGCGGGCGACCAAAAGCGAGTGGCCACACCGCGTGAAGCAATCGAAGCCGGAGCGAATTATCTCGTGATCGGACGGCAAGTGACCAGAGCCGCCGACCCGGCGCTGGCGGTTCGCGAAATTCTTCAAGAACTTGTTGCAGCGTAGCAGGGGGCCTGCCGCACGGCTCGGGAATTTCCCCACATTCATCGCGACTTAAGAGGACAGTATGGTTATAGTGACAATTACTAGGCGTACGTTTGTATCCACTTTATTGCTTGCAGCCCAGGTTTGGGCTCAGGAGCCAGAAGCGACGAAGCCAGAAACCTCGGAGAAGGCCAACCCGATGTCGACGACCACCTTCGCGGGTTTGCGTTGGCGAAATATTGGACCTGCAGTGACATCCGGCCGAGTCATAGCGTTTGCCGTCGACCCGAAGGATCGCGCCAAATATTACGTCGCAGTTGCATCGGGTGGCGTATGGAAAACCACCAACGCCGGCACAACCTGGAATCCGATATTCGACAATGAAGGCTCTTATTCGATCGGAGCTATTGCGATTGATCCGAACAATCCTTCCACCGTCTGGGTAGGGACGGGTGAGCGTAATAGCCAGCGCAGCGTGGGCTATGGGGACGGCGTCTATCGTTCCGATGATGGCGGCAAGAGTTGGCGAAATGTGGGCTTAAAGAAAAGCGAGCATATCGGGCGGATTGCCATTGATCCGCGGGACAGCAATGTTGTGTATGTGGCGGCGCAAGGCCCATTGTGGTCTTCGGGCGGAGAACGGGGATTGTACAAGACCACCGATGGCGGCAAAACCTGGAAGGCTGTCATTGCAGGAACCGAACATACGGGCGCAACCGACGTTGCCATTTCCCCATCGAATCCCGACATTTTATTTGCGGCCACCTGGCAGCGCCGTCGTCACTTCTACACGTTGATAAACGGTGGCCCGGAAAGCGCGATTTATAAGTCGGTTGACGCTGGCGCAACTTGGACTAAACTTCGCAGCGGATTGCCGCAAGGCGATCTGGGACGCATTGGGCTTGCCATTTCCCCGGCGGACAACAGCGTGATTTACGCAACTGTCGAAGCATCAGGAAATCTCAGCGGCATCTTCCGCTCAGCGGACAGGGGCGCAACTTGGGAAAAGACGAGTTCGAACATCGCGCAAGGAATGTACTACGGCCAAATTGCCGCCGATCCAAAGCTGGTTGACCGGATCTATATCCCTAACGTAATCTTTCAGGTTTCTGACGATGGGGGCCGCACCCAACGCCCGCTTGGCGAAAGATTGAAACACGTCGATAACCACGCAATTTGGGTGGATCCGGCGAATACGAATTACTTGCTGGTTGGTTGCGACGGAGGTATTTATGAAAGTTTCGACAAAGGATCAAATTGGAAGTTTCATTCTAACCTGCCAATCGCTCAGTTTTATGACGTCGCAACGGACAACGATAAACCCTTTTACAACGTATTTGGGGGCACACAGGACAATGGTTCCGTTGGCGGGCCGTCGAGGACGCGCAGCACCGCGGGCATAGTCAATTCTGATTGGTTTGTGACGAATGGCGGCGACGGGTTTCACTCGCGGGTTGACCCTAAAGATCCGAACACGATCTATGCCGAAAGCCAAAATGGCGGCTTGGTCCGGTTCGACAAACGCACCGGAGAACGGGTTGCCATCGCTCCGATTGAAGGGAAGGATATGGAATCTCAGCGGTTCAATTGGGATGCACCGTTCGTAATCAGTCCATTTTCAAGTAAACGGATTTACTTCGCCGGCCATAAGTTGTTCCGTTCGGACAATCGAGGCGATGATTGGAAAGGAATCAGTCCGGACTTGACCAGCAGACTTGATCGAAATACTCTGCCGGTCATGGGTAAGATTTGGGGTCCGGACGCGGTGGGAAAGAACCAGTCGACAGCCCTCTATGGGAACGCTTCGGCCTTGGCCGAATCCACAAAAAAGGATGGGCTGATATTCGTTGGCACCGACGATGGTTTGATTCAAATTACCGAAAACGGTGGCAATACGTGGCGTAAG
Source organism: Acidobacteriota bacterium (assembly GCA_025350695.1). GTDB lineage: Bacteria > Acidobacteriota > Terriglobia > Bryobacterales > Bryobacteraceae > JANXSF01. The sequence goes on along the minus strand of JANXXI010000368.1, from coordinate 33,652 downwards.
ATTGAGAAGTTCCCAGGGGTGCCTGATCACAGTTACGTTTCCCGCATCCTGCCATCCAGCCACAACGCGGCTATCGTTTACGCCGTCTTCAACAATCATCAGAATGGCGACTTTTTGCCCTATTTATTGAAGAGCACGGACACCGGAGCCACTTGGACAAGCATTAGAGGCAATCTGCCGGAGCGCGGGTCGCTTCACGCCGTAGCCGAAGATCCTACCCAGGCAAATATGCTATTCGCAGGGTCGGACTTTGGGCTTTTCTTCAGCGTGGATGGGGGCGCAAAATGGATTCAGATGAAGGGCGGTCTTCCTACTATCGCGGTGCGCGATATCGCGATCCAAAACCGGGAGCATGATTTGGTAATTGCAACCTTCGGCCGAGGATTCTATGTCTTAGACGATTACACGCCGCTTCACAAAGTGAGCAACGATACACTCGCTCAGGCATCGCAATTGTTCCCAATTAAGGATGCGCCGATGTATATCCGCTCATCGTCAACGTTTTCCAATTCATTGGGAGCATCGTTCTTCACCGCCCCTAACCCGCCCTACGGCGCAACATTCAGTTACTACTTGAAGGAAGCGTCAAAGACGAGAAAGCAAAAACGTCAGGAAGCCGAAAAAGAAGCGGAGAAGCAAAAGAAACCCATTTACTATCCGACGATCAATGAACTGCGAGAAGAGGAAACGGAACAGGCGCCAGTGTTGCTGTTCACAATCACCGAAGGCGACGGCAAGTTCGTTCGCCGCATCAGTGCCCCGGCGACGGCCGGTATGCAGCGCATTACTTGGGATTTTCGCCATGCTCCCCCGTCCATGTCCGCCACGCCGCCCCAACCGCCGTCTGGCGTGACGTTGCCTGATGGGGTTACCTTCGGCCCGCAAGGCGCGTTGGCCATGCCAGGAAAGTACACCGTCACCATGGCGCAAAGGGTAGACGGCAAGGTCGTACCATTGCCCGGGCAGCAGAATTTCAATATAGTGCTTGAAGGCGCGGAAAGCCTCTCCGCCACAGATCGCAAAGCCCTGGCGGATTTTCAGACTAAAGCGCTGCGTCTACAACGGGCGGTGAATGGAGCGGGCGAAGTAGCAGCGGCCGCGAAGACGCGCATCGGCCTGCTAAGGCGGGCGGCGCAGGAAGCAGACGCAGTGCAGCCAGCCAATGAACTTGCATCGGTTGACTCACGCATTGACCGCATTCTTCATGAACTGCGTGGCACGCGGCCCAACTCCGACATTCCTCCGCCCTCCATCAGCAACCGGGTAAACACGGCCACGCAACGTTTCCGCTTTTCCACTGGCCGGCCAACACAAACCCAAACAGAGCAATTCAATCTGGCGGCGGAAGAGTTCAGGCCTGTCCTGGCTCGGCTGCGGACCATTGTAGACGACGAGCTACCCAAGATCGAAAAGGCGCTGGAGCGTGCTGGAGCACCCTTAACTCCAGGCCGTCTGCCCGATTGGAACAATGACTAAGTTTGTATTTGGCCATGTTCTGCTATGCGCGTTGTGGGCGCAGGAACCGCGCCGCCTATGGACCGGCGACGACGTCAACTTGTTAGGCGGCCCGTCGAAAGACGGCAAGCTACTCTCCTTTGTCGATTCCAAATCGGGCAATTTAGCTTTACGCGACTTGCGCGCTGGAACGAATCGCCAGCTTACCTCAAAGCCCGCAGCGTCAAAAGAGTTCGCGTACTTTTCGACTATCTCCCCCGATTCGCAGCAGATTGCCTATGCATGGTTCAACCAACAATCGTTCTACGATCTGCGGGTGGTGGACCTGAACGGCAAGAGCCGTATCCTATTTCAGAATGAGGAAGCGGGATTTGTTCAACCCTGTGCCTGGTCGCCGGACGGCAAGTACATCCTAACTTTGCTTTTCCGCAAGGATAATATTAGCCAGATCGCCTTGGCGCCAGTTGCCGGTGGACCGCCACGCATCTTGAAGTCGCTGAATTGGGTGTACCCGAAGAAGATGGATTTTTCGCCGGACGGAAAATTCATTGCCTACGACACTTTTGTAAAAGATGGCGGCCCTGAACGTGCGCTGTTCGTGATTGCCGCCGATGGTTCCTCGGAAACACGCCTTACCGATACCGGCGGTAGTCAACTCTTTCCACTGTGGTCGTCAGACGGCAAGTTTATCTATTTCGCCGCCGACGCGTCCGGCGCCATGGAAGCTTTTCGGATTCGAGTCATCAATGGTCGGCCGTCTGGTGCGCCAATCAAGATTGCGTCGAATCTGGGCCGCTACTTACCCCTTGGCATCACTACATCTAACGAACTGTTTTTTGGTTCAAGAATGGGCGGCGTGGACATTTTGCTGGCGCCGCTCGGTGACCTGACGAAAGCAGCAGCCGTCTCCAAATTGTTCCCGGGCCTGAACAGCAATCCGGAGTTTTCACCAGACGGAAAGACATTGGCCTATCTTTCGCGGCGTGGTGCGGAGAACTTTGGCCAGCCTTCCCGTGTGATTGTATTGCGCCAGACTGATGGATCGGAGCGGGAGCTTTCGTCACGCATGGCGCATATTGAATCGGTGAAATGGTCGCACGATGGTGAGAGGATTTTGGTCAGTGGCAGCGATCGTCTTGGCCGCGCTGGCCTTTTTCTGTTGGATCCATCAGCCAAAGAAAATCAAAACCCTAGTCCGCTCGTGGTCGACGAGGACGCGACGTTTCGAGGTGTGGAGGGCGTGTCGGTCAAAGATGGCGTCGTTTATATCCGCAATGGCCAGGAGATGAAAAAACGCGGGAAGACATCGGACGAGATCCTATACAAGGCGCCCGCCGTGAATGTACTTCGAGGGATCGCCGCCTCTACCGATGGTTCGGTGATTGTCGTCGGCTACGCCAATGGTTTTGTAGGCATCCGGTCCAATGGAAAGATGGCATTGCGCAAAACGCCCTTGGACACCATCAAGCAAGTAGCGTTGACACTCGACGCAGCCTTTGTAAGCGATGGGGTTGTCACGATAAAAATGCCGCTGGACTTTAGCGCTCCCGTGACAATTGGACCGTTCGGGGGGATCGCAATTTCACCCGACGGTCGAAGCATAGCGTTTACAGAGGGAGCAATGGAAACGAGTGTTTGGTCAATTCCTCTAGCAACTGTGGCGGTGCAGAATTAGCTGACGGCATTCGTTTTGAGGTCCCAATGCATTCGTCGGCCGGACCTGAAGGCCATGTTTGCCAAGTGCGCAGCGCCGGCGGCTAAGTGGCCCTCGCGAGCATCCTCAACACTGGGCTTGCCCTCGCGCAAGGAAACCAGAAACAGATCCGTATGCGAAGCGCCCTGCTCTATTTTGATCTCCTTTGGTTTCTCTGCCCCCGCCGTTTTTCGCGCCGTCTCAAGGTAGCGCGCACGTATATCCTTGGGCCAAGACAGGCTTCCATAACGTTGGACATTATCCGCCTTGCGTTCGAAATGGTGCACGACCCGATCCGTCCCTACTTCTAATGTTCCTTCGGTACCGGCGATCTGCATCATCCTTGGAGCAAATCCATTGCACTGGTTTACCGACATCTCCGCCAGAAACCCTGGGTATTCATAAACGGACGACATGAAATCCGGAACGGTGCGGCCGTCTTTCCACCGGTACAATCCGCCTTGGCTAACAACCGAAGTTGGCCCCTCTACGCTCATCACTTCGTGCAGTTGCGAGGTCATGTGGACGAACAGATCGGTGGCCACTCCTCCGGAGTATTCCCACCAGCAGCGCCATCGGAAAAACGTCTTCGCATCGAAAGGCTTCTTCGGCCGGTCTCCGAGAAACCTCTGCCAATCGATCGACGTTTCAGAAGCGTCTGGAGGAATTGGATAAACCCAGGCGCCTTCCGGAGTGTTTCGATTGTTGACCATCTTCACCTGCATGATCTTGCCCAGGACCCCGCTACTAACCAGTTCGCGAGCCTTAGCCGTCACGGCCGAAGTCTTAGCCCCGCTGCCCACCTGCAGCAGCCGCTTGGATTGGGCAGCTGCCGCGATCATTTCAGGACCTTCCTCAATTGACCAGGTTAGAGGCTTTTCAATGTAGACATGCTTCCCCGCCGACAATGCATCCAACGTCATCTTCTTGTGCCAATGGTCGGGGGTAGCGATCACAACCGCGTCGATATCCTTACGATCAAGAACGGCGCGATAGTCTCTGGTTATCTCAATGGCCCCGTCGGTCTGATCCTGGGCCCGTTGTAGGCAGCCATCGTAGACGTCAGCCACAATCACCGGGACAACACCGGGGGCTTTCACGAAATCGCCCAATAGTTGAGAACCGCGAATGCCAGATCCAATGAACCCTATCCGGATGCGATCAGCGGTAGCGGCTCGCACTTGCGCCCGCATTCCAACAACCTGATAAGCAACCGCCGCCACAGCATCCCTTCGTCTCAAGCGTCACCTTTCTTCTTCTTGTTATTTGCAGGCACAAGCTTTTCAAAAGGAACAACACCGGCTTGATCGGCCCATGCATCATAGAGCGCCACCATCTTCTTCACCCGATCTTGCTGCTTACTGGCCAAGTTCATTTGTTCGGTTCGGTCGGCGTCAATATCGTACAGTTCCCAATCGCCACGGAACTTGGCGACAATCTTCCATTTGCCTTGACGAACAGCTCGATTGCCTTCGTGCTCCCAAAAAATAGGGCGACGCTCTGGCCGCTTCAGGGTTTTGAAAGTCGGGGCTAAGCTCTCGCCCGCCATTTGCCGGATTGCCTTCCCGTTGACGGAAGTGGGATATTTCGCTTTTCCAAGGTCGACACACGTGGCCATCACATCCACCAAATGGCCCGGCTCATGGGACAGTTTGCCTTTTTGCGAAATTCCCTTCGGCCAGTGAGCGATCAAGGGAGTCGAAATGCCACCCTCGTGCACCCAATGTTTGAACATGCGGAAGGGAGTGTTGGAGGCATTCGCCCACGGCAAGCCATAGCTTTCATAGGACCCAGCGGTCCCGGTTGCCGCCCCTTCTCTACCGCGATGAATCTCTTCGGCGCAGCCGCCGTTATCGGCAAGAAACAAAATTAGAGTGTTTTCAAAGACGCCCAATTCTTTCAGCTTAGCCACTACACGTCCAACGTTCTGATCCATTCGGTCAATCTGGGCGGCGTAAACGGACATAGCTAAGTCGCGTTCGTCTTTGTTCTTTTCCTCATCCCAACTTGGGGCTTTTTCATCACGAGGAGAAATGCCCCAGCTCTTCTTGATGAGCCCGATTTCCAACATATTACGCTGACGGCGCTCACGCAGCTTGTCCCAACCATCTTTATATTTGCCACGATACTTGGCAATATCTTCAGGCCTTGCATGCAGAGGCCAATGGGGCGAAGTGAAAGCCAGGTACAAGAAGAAAGGCTGATCGCCCCGGCCGAACTTGTCGACAAACTCAACAGCCTTATCGGTGAACGCATCGGTCATGTAGAAACCAGTTTTAGGTGGGGTCCAAGGTTGATCGTCCATCGCCATTTTGCGGCCTTCGTCCAATTCAAAATAGCTACTGGCTCCACTGATCAAACCGAAATATTTCTCAAAGCCACGGTCGGTAGGCCAGTGGGGACGCTCCTCACCCACGTGCCACTTGCCGGCCATCGCCGTTCGGTAACCCGCCGGTTTCAAAACTTCAGCAATGGTTACCGAACGGTCATTCAGGAAGCCTTGATACGAAGGGTATTCTGGACGGCTATCCACCATGTGGCCTACGCCGGCTTCGTGTGGATACAATCCCGTCATCAGAGCGGCGCGTGTAGGACAGCATCGCGCCATGTTGTAGAACTGGGTGAATCGGATTCCATTTTTTCCCAGTTGATCAATGTTGGGAGTAGCAATCTCTGAACCGTAGCAACCTAGGTCGGAAAAGCCCATATCGTCGGCCATCATCAATACGATGTTCGGGCGAGGATCCTTTGCCCCCATGGAGAAAGGAGCGGCAAAAGTGGCGCCGGCAACTTGGCGCAGAAAATGTCTTCGGTTCATAGCTTCTTATAATAGCGCCCTCAATAGCTATCATGAAAGGAATGCAACGCAGAACATTTTTGGGCGCATCCGCCGCCGCCGCTCTCATGCCATATACCGAAGGACAGGAAACTCACACCTCCATTTTTGACGGAACCACATTAAATGGTTGGTCCGTGCAACAAGGCCCGGCCTCGGCTTTTTACGTCTCTGAAGGGTCCATTGCCGTCAGCGACGCTGCCAATTTCCCAGCATGGCTACGCTATGACCGGCCACTTGAGAATTTCGATTTCTCCTGCGAGTTTTACGTGAAGGGCTGGATTGATTCAGCCGTCTACCTGCAGGCGCCACTTTATGGGCCGCCCCAGGAGTGCGGCTTCGCCATAAAACTCTTCCATAAACAGGAGGCGCCGAAGCCCGAGTCAATGGGGTCCATATTCCCTTTGATTCCTCCCAAACTAGTGAACGTGAAAAGCAAAGGAGATTGGAACGCTTTGCGAATTGTGATGGATTGGCCGCAGTTGCAAGTGTGGTCCAACGGCGAAGTCGTTCAGGACGTCAATGTGGAATCGCATCCCGATCTTAGATATCGCCTCCGTTCCGGATTCCTTGGCCTGCAATCCCTGTCGTACCCCATCCGCTTTCGCAACCTTCGGCTGAAGGAACTCCCATCAAAGATTCAATGGCAAACTTTGTATAGCTCTCCGGCCGACGTCGACAAATGGAAGGTAGTGGAAGGTAAACCTCGCTTTCAAACTTTTGGGGAAATCCTTAAGGGCGATGGGCTGGGCCATTTAGGCACGAAACAGACGTACAAGGATTTCGACCTTCAGTTGTATGTCCGAGCCAGCAAGCATTCAAACGGCGGAGTTCTGTTCCGGGCTGAAGGCGCAGGTAGCGAACCCCATTATGAAATCCAGTTGCACGACGTTGAAGGCGCCGTTTATCCCACCGGATCACTCTATGGTTACCGCCGGGCCAAATATCCTCGCATTCAACCGGAAGAATGGTATCTGTTTCAACTGCATGTTCAGGACCGGCACTGCCTGGTTCGAGTCAGTGGAGAAACAGTGGTGGACTACCCGGCGCTTGACCGCATCACCCCAGGCATGATTATTTTGCAGGCGCACGATGGGCCTCGATGGATCGAATACCAACAAATACGAATACGGTCACTGTAGTGTTTCAGAACGGAAAAAAGCGCCGGTGCAAACCCTGTGGTTTTTCCCACACCATCGCCACGAAGGTCTTGGTTTTCTCAAAACCAATGTGCTCGTACAGTCCGACGGCGATTCGGTTTTGCGTTGTCACGCTAAGGGACACTCGCGTTGCGCCTTGCAAGGCAAGAGCCTGAACCGACTGCCGCACTAATTCATATCCAAGCCCCTCGCTGCGGAATCTCGGGCTAACGCAGAGCTGGGTGATATGTCCGGCCTGTTCGGAAATGCTGCTGGCCAGCGCAAGCCCTACTAGCCGGTTCTTATTCAGGTCCCTCGCGCCAAAGGAGGCTGTATAGCTGAAAGTTCCGCAGCCTGGATACTTCACGATATTGCGGAGGAATTTTCTGGCTCCAGGAACTCCACGATATTGACTATTGATCGACGAATCAATATGGCCTGCGTAGCATTCCGTCAACAGGCGCGCTGCCTCTTCTTCCAACCTGTCTTGGAATGGTTCAATTCTGATGGTTGGCTGTACGTATCTAGCCGGCAGTAGAAGTTTGTTGCCGCCCAGCACCATGAAGTTTCGATCAAAGCATTCGGGTGGTTTTCCAAAGGCGAGCGAATTCCGCAGCAGGCTGGGATCGTTCAACATTAGTTGTGTCTCGACGCGCGTGCAATTCCAATTCTCAAGGAGTTCTTCGACGGAGCGGCTTAACAGGTGTGAGGCAAGATCCGTGCGGGCGTATTCTCTCTTCACATACAAGTCGCCAACAAGCCCCCTTCGATCCTCAATTGATAAGTAGGTGTAGCCCAAAACTTCATCGCCAAGAACAATAGCCATGCCTTCAAGCGATTGTGTATTGGCGAAGCCGCGAATCAAGTCCGCCGAACCTCGAAAGTCCCAATCGAAGCTGTCGCTCCAAGCTTCGGTTTGTTCCGCCAATAAGGAATCAAGGCTCCCCGGCCGAAGGGCACGGAGAGGGACAAACTCAACCGGAAATGGCTGGGACCTTGCGGCCATGGATCGATTATAACTGCCCTACTGGACAGCTATGGTCACACCCTGCGGCGATGCGGTGTTTCCAACGTTGAGCACAACGGCATTGTCGCCCGAATCCGCATCGGAAGGAACCCGAACGTTTACCTGCATGACTCCGGCCACTAAGCCGGGAGCCGCGCCGGCGTACAGTACTTCGGCGGTCTTGCCTCCGATAGATACCGTTACGGGCAGTTGTGGCTTTGACAAAACGGAGGCGGCAATTTGCCCGTCAACACCGTCAGGGGTTGTCTGTCCTTCCCCTGTCGCAAAGAGAACTATGACCGCGCCCTTCTTCGCCGGATTTGCCTGCGAATTGACTGACCCATCTTCATTAAGCGCCGCTGCCAGGCCGGAACCTGAGGATTCAATAGTAAACAGTGCCGGAGAACTAGGACCCGTGGGAAGAATCACCGCATTCGAACGAACCCCGTTGTATTCAACTTCCACAGTGGTGGACGATCGATTCGATAGAAAATAGGGTGCGATCGCCGCGGACTGATTTGCCGAAACATAAATGAGGGGTGCGGCGATTCCATCAAATAGAATGCGCGTGCTTCCAATGAACTTCGAGACGGTTCCGGAAGAGGTTAATTGGGCGCGGGCCAGATCCACTGGACCGATTCCATTACCAAATATGGTGATAATTTCACCCGGAGAAAGAGCGCCGGTTTTGAAGCTGGCCCCATTCAGGATTCCCGCGGAGGAAATCACCGGACCGGTTGATACATTCGATCCGTTCACAATCAATGGGATAACGAAAACGACCGAGTTAGTTACCGCACCCTGTGTCGTAATGGTGACACGGCCGGTATAGTTACCCAGGCTTAACGAAGTGGGATCAGCCGTCACCCGAATGGTGGCAGGTGTCGTGCCCAATACGGGATTTGCCGTGAGCCAGTTTCCCAGGGAACTGAAACTAACCCGAAACTCAAGAGGGGCTCCCGAACTTGTCAAGGTAAATTCAGAATAAGCGGGAGGCCCTCCGAGCACTGCCTGGATGGGAATCACGGCCGAGTTGAGAAGCGTGGGTAGTTCGGATCCAATCTTGAATACGAACCCGTCGGCGCCGCCTTGCCAGATCGGTTGAAAAGACCCTTTCGTGGTCGGAAAGAACTGCGAGTCGGTGGTCCCAGCCAAATAGAATGCTCCGGCCGAATCCACGATAAAAGCATTCAAATAATCATTGTTGGCGCCTCCGAAATAAGTAGCGTATTTCAACTCGGAAAGGTCGGAGGTAACCTTTACCAGTAGAATGTCCCGCGCGCCGGAATTTCGCGCAAAGGCATCTCTTGTGACGGGGAATCTAATCGAATCGGTTGTGGCAATCAACAGAACGGACCCATCAGGGTGAAAAGCAACCTTGACATTTTCTTCCTGACGTTCCCCACCAAAAAAAGAAGCCGTCTTTACTTTGGAACCGGTTGCATCGAGGGAGAAAAAACAGCCATCGGTATTGCCGCCGTTATAAACATCCTGCAACGATGAGGCGGAGATTACGGGGAAAAAATTGTTCGTAGTCGTACCGGTAACCCAGGGCCCTCCCGTTGAATCCACCGCGATTCCTGTGCCGATTTCGATACCGGAACCGCCGTAATAAGTAGAGTAGACCAATGACCAGGTATTGGAAAACTTAGTCACAAACAGATCGCTATTCCCCGCCAGTGTTCTCTGAGGAGCGCTCGCGGATACTGGGAAGTTATTGGAGGATGTATCACCGGCGAGGTAGAAGTTGCCATCCTTGTCCGTTGTCATCGCCGCAATGCGGTCCGCGCCGTTGCCACCTAATAGCGTGGAATATACCAGTGCCGTGGCCGTCGCATTAAACTTGGTGATGAATCCGTCGCTATTCCCCAAACTTACTTTTTGATAGGCGTCATTGGATACGGGAAAGTTAGAACTGAAGGTGTAGCCGAACACAATTGGATTTTGATCTTTGTCGAGCATCAAGCCCTTAACAACCTCGCCCTGGGTTCCGCCCAAATAGGTTGAGGCCAGAATGTTTGACCCAGTGGGATCCAGTTTAATTAAGAATGCATCCCCGCGGAATTCGGTTTCGCTGTTGAAAGCGCCGCCTGAGTTGGTTTTCTGAAAGGCTCCGCTGCTGGTTGGAAGGTCAAGGGAGGTGGTAGTTCCGGCAATGTAAATGTTGCCCGTTGAATCCACGGTCACAGCCTGAGCAATATCGTCGCGATTTCCCCCAATCACACTGCTAAAGATAATCGCGGTGCCGGCGGAATTGAGTTTCACAACAAACAAATCAAACAAACCGGAGGAATCGTTGCTAGTGTATTGCCCATCCCGGCGGGGAAAATTGGTGGACTTCATCGCCCCAGTCACGATCAGGGATCCATCCGGATTCAGTACCATGCCGTTAATCTGATCGTCTTGATTGCCGCCAATATAAGTGGAAAAGACCACGACGGGATCGATGACAAGTTGTTTAGACCGATCATAAGGACCCACCGCAAATGCAATGCGAGAAGCAGATTTCTTCACGAAGCGGCCTTGCACCAATTTGTTGCCCTGGTATAGTTTTGGCTTTTGCTGACGCAGCACGCCCGATCTTGTGTGAATCAGCAAGTCACCATTCCTCTCAATTTCGAGTCTCGAAGCCCCGCTGAAATCCAACTGCACTAGGGACGGATCGGCGCCTGGATCGATCAGGAAATCGTATTCAAGACGCGCGCCAGACTGTTGATGCAACTTCAGGCCGATGCCTGGATAGATTCCCCTATATTCGATCGCGGCAAAGTTGGGCACGTTACGAAGCCATAGTTTGGGGTCGGCGCCCAGAAAATAGTTGGAGACCGACGCCTGCGGTATCGACCCAAGCACGGATTCGGGGATGCTGGCCCCGTGAAAACGTATCTCGACAACGCCGGCGGCATTTCCGAACCGCAGTCCGGATAATTGGGCTTCGATTGAGAATCCCTTACTTCGGGATAGAAAAAGAGTGGAAGTAGGGGCCTGTCCCCGATTGGGTTCAAAGCGGAGAGGCATGTCGAACGATTGCACCCCGCCAGCCATCAGCGGTAGAACCATCCCCAGAGAAAGGGCGAAGGAATTCATCTCTTTCATTATGGTCTAATTCGTTCGGGTTAGTCCCAATGGTTAAGATCTTGGCACAAACAAAACGGGCTGACATTCAAAACCCGAAGGTTCAAACAATCAGCCCGTTCCTCACAACATTGCAAACCCGCTTTAAGAGACGGCTACCGGTTCAACAACAGGAGCAAGTTCGTGCTTATACTTGCATTCCTTATTGGGGCATTGGGCCCAATTCCCGCTCTTCAAGTACTTCTCGATAAGATAGAGGTTCTTGCACTCAGGGCAAACTTCGCGAATCGGCTTGCCCCACGCCACGAAGTCGCACTCCGGGTATTTGTTACAGCCGAAGAAAGTTTTCCCACGCTTCGACTTGCGTTCAATAATGTCCCCCTTGTCGCAGGTGGGACAAATCACGCCGATCGTATTCTGTTTGACGAACTTACAAGTGGGGTAGTTTGAGCATGCGACGAATTCGCCGAAGCGCCCGAACTTCTTCACCAGCTTGTTCTGACACGTAGGACACTCTTCATCAAGAGGCACGTCGGCCTGTTTGCCGGCGGCGCCAAGCTGCTTGGTAGTCTTGCAATCGGGGTAACCAGTGCAAGCCAGGAATTGTCCGAACCGCCCCTTCTTCAGCACCATCGGACGGCCACAATTCATGCAGAATTCGTCTTCGCCTTGCTCACCAACTTCGGTCGGTGTTTCCTGCGGCAATTCACGCGTGCTCTTGCATTCGGGATAACCAGTACATGCAATAAACCGGCCGTTCCTGCCGAACTTGATCACCATCGGTTTGCCGCATTTATCGCAGACAAACTCGGTGGGTGTTTCCATGCGCTTGATGTCAGTCATCTGGGTCGCGGCGCGATCCAGATCGACTGAAAACTTCTTGTAGAACTCGGCCATGGCATCGCGCCAATCGAGTTTGCCATCTTCGATTTCGTCGAGTTCTTCTTCTAGCCGGGCGGTGTACTTCACGTCAAAGATGTCGTCAAAACACTCAAGCAGCAGGTCCGTAACGATCAGCCCCAGCTCCGTTGGATGAAACTTACCGCCTTCCTTCTTCACATACTCGCGCTCCTGAATCGTGGACAGGATCGAGGCATAAGTTGAAGGACGCCCGACGCCGTCTGCTTCTAGCTGTTTGACCAGCGTAGCTTCCGTGAATCGGGGCGGCGGTTCGGTGAAATGCTGTTCGGGTTCGATGGCTTTGAACTTCAACGCCTCGCCCTGGGTAACCGCAGGCAGTTTCTGCTTTAGCTCATCGTCGTCTTCGTCCTTGGCATCCTTGCCTTCTTCGTAAACGGCTAGGAAACCGTCAAATTTGGGGACTGAACCGGTTGCGCGGAATGTATAGTCAGCACCGTCCTTGCCCTTGGCGCTCACGTCAATCGTAGTTTGATCGAAAACCGCCGGGTTCATCTGGGAAGCAACAAAACGCATCCAGATTAGCCGGTAAAGCTTCAATTGATCTTCAGCCAAATAGCTCGCAACGCTCTCCGGCGTGCGCATGGCGGAGGTTGGACGAATCGCTTCGTGGGCGTCTTGCGCGTCTTTTTTAGTCTTGTAAACATTCGGCTTTTCGGGCGAGTATTGTGGGCCGAAGCGTTGGTCGATCAATTCGCGGACTTCCGTTAGCGCGTCGTTTGAAACACGCGTCGAATCGGTACGCATGTAAGTGATCAAACCAACAGCGCCTTCAGGGCCGAGTTCCATGCCTTCGTATAGTTGCTGGGCCAGCATCATTGTGCGCTTCACGGAGAAACGCAATTTCCGGGCTGATTCCTGCTGAATCGTGGAAGTGATGAAGGGCGGTACAGGGTTGCGGCGCTTTTCGCGATTGACTACGCTCTTGACAACATAGTCGACGCCATCGAGTGCGGTAACAATGCTTGTAGAATCTGCTTCGTTGGCAATTTCAGGATTCTCGTCATTGCGCTTGGCAAGGCGGGCTTTAAGGATCGGAGCTTTCTTCGCATTCAGTTGAACATCGATAGTCCAATACTCGCGAGTGATGAAGGCCTTGATCTCGCGCTCACGATCGACAACCAAACGCAGGGCAACGGTTTGCACGCGTCCGGCTGAAAGTCCGCGACGGACCTTGTCCCAGAGCAACGGGGAAATTTTGTAACCCACAATGCGATCAAGAACGCGGCGTGCCTGTTGGGCGTCCACCAAGTTGATCTTTACATCACGCGGGGATTCGAACGCCTTGCGCACCGCATTAGCCGTAATTTCGTTGAACAACACGCGTTGAATCGTTGGGCCGTTCTTAATGGACAGCTCTTCCTGCAGGTGGAAGCAGATTGCCTCGCCTTCGCGATCCGGATCGGCTGCGAGGTAAATGTGGTCGACGCCTTTTGCCGCGGCGCGCAGTTCAGCCATCAGCTTCTTTTTGCCTTCGATGACTTCGTAGGTTGGTTCGAACCCCTTTTCCACATCTACGGCGAGATCTTTCTTCGGAAGATCCTTCACATGGCCGAGCGAGGCCTTCACGACAAAATCTTTGCCGAGATACTTACCGATGGTTTTCGCCTTCGCCGGGCTCTCGACGATGACGAGTGACTTTGACATATCTTATATATACCTGGATGAATAGAACGATGGTTTAGGTTCACCCCTTACGGGAATGTCCCCTACCACACCTTAACAAAGTTCTTGCCCGGAAGTTGTTTGACTTGCCCATCGAGCTCTAACTCGAACAAGGCGGCAATAAGCTCTGACGTAGAATAGTTTTCTACACGATTGAGCAATCCGTCAATATGCAAAGGTGTATCTGGCTGTAAACATTGAAGAATCGCTTCATGAAGTGCGGCCATCGGATGGAGCGGGAGACTGCTTTGTATCGGCTTCGGTGAGTTTGCTGACTGATCCGCATTTGCGGAAAGGTGCAGCCGAATTTCTTCCGGTAGGTCGAAAAAGATATCTTCCCAGCGTTGGGTAAGCTTCGCGCCTTGCTTGATCAGCAGGTTTGGACCCCAGCTCATTTTGTTGGTGATGTTCCCCGGAATCGCAAATACTTCCCTGCCCTGTTCCAGGGCGAGCCGAGCCGTGATTGCCGAACCCGAGTATTCGGCGCCCTCGACGACTAACACCCCATGAGCCAGGCCGCTGACGATGCGATTCCGGATAGGAAAGTTCTGCGGGTAAGGTGGCGATGCCATCGGGAATTCGCTGAGGATGAGGCCGTGCTGGACTATATCGGCATGGAGGCGGCGATTTTCGGCCGGATAGACCACGTCGACTCCACACCCAAATATTGCGATGGTGTCGCCGCCCACAGTGAGGCAAGCTTTGTGTGCCGCAGTGTCTATGCCGCGAGCCATGCCGGAACAAATGGCGAGTCCCGCCCGAGCGAGGTCTGCGGCGAGACGTTCTGTGACCGAGACGCCGTAGGCTGTGGGGCGGCGCGTACCGACGATAGCGAGCGTGGGCGCGCTTAGAAGTTCGATGCGGCCGAGAGCGAATAAGAGTAGCGGCGGGTCAAGGATTTCGCGAAGCCGTTCGGGATAGGACGGATGCGTGTACGGAATCAGACTGACGCCGGATTCCAGCACCTTTTCCTGCTGGCTCGCAGCTTCGTCAAACGTCGTGCCACCGGTGATGGTACGGGCAACGCCGGGGGGGCAACCAGCGCCTTCAAGTTCGGAGAGGCTCGCTTGAAAGACGGCTTGCGGAGTCCGGAAACGCTGGATGATCTTGGTGGAGTTGCGGGTACCCAAACCGGGCACCAGGCGCAAGGCGAGCCAATGGAGCTGTTCTTCGGCGGTGAGGGGGCGCAAGGCGGCTGAGGCTTCGACAGGCATGCTTAGTTATTTGGTGTGATTTCGGAGGAGGAATTCTCAATGTTTTTAGCAAGAGGCTGCGTTTTTCCGAGGTGACAGGAGGGTGTATGATGACCCTATGGCGGAATCTACTCAGCTGATTTCGGTTACGGATTATTTGGCAACCAACTACAAGCCTTCGTGTGAGTACGTTGATGGAGTGCTTTACGCGAAACCCCTGGGAACTCGAAAAAACGGAATTATTCAAGCCCGGATCGCTGCTTTGATCAATGCAACTTTCAAAGAGTACGAAGCAGGATCGGAAATTTCCATCCAAATTAGTCCGACCAAGGTCCTCATCCCGGACGTCATCGTCCAGGACCGGAAGAACCTCCAGGATCCCTATTCCACTCAACCAGTCCACCTTTGCATTAAAATCCTTTCGCCGACCGAGAGAGTCAGTGAAGCATTCGCCAAAGCCGAGGCCTATCATGCCTGGGGTGTTCAGACCGTTTGGATCCTTGACCCTGAAGCACGCCGCAGTTGGGAATATTGCGCGGGTCAGCGGCCCGTTGAAGTCCCAGCGGATAAATCGTTAACTGCTGGCGAGATTTCCATATCCTGTAAAGATATTTTTGCCGCACTGGACTAGGCTCGGAGCTGAATGCCCTGGGGTGACGGTCGTGAGTTCCGACTTCGTAAATTCCCAATCCGGCATGTTCTGCCCCCCCCCACGAACTCAATAATAAAAACGATCCCCGAATCATTCGATTGAACCTGAGTGACCAAAGTGCTGTGGTAAATGTCAATTAACGATCCAACGGCTCTTGACTGCGATAAGCTGTTCGAGTGTCCGATCATTCCCTAACCAGAAGAGCCTTTCTTGGTTCGTCCATTGCCTTGGCTGCGCAAGCTCCAATTAAACCGAATATACTCTTATTGCTCGCTGACAACTGGGCATTTCCGCACGCCAGCATCTACGGCGATCCGGTTTTGCACACTCCCACGTTCGACCGCCTGGCTTCGGAGGGCCTTCTATTCAAAAGTGCCTTTGCTCCGAATCCATCGTGTTCCCCTTCGCGATCCAGTTTGCTGACAGGGCAGGAAACGCATCGGCTAGGCGAAGCCGCAAGCCTCTATGGACCACTAGGGCCACATCACATCACCTATGTGAATCTTCTCGAAAAAGCGGGCTATTTTTGCGGATTCAGTGGGAAGGGTTGGGGGCCGGGATCGTCGGAGAATAGGAAGGAAAATCCGGCGGGGCGACAGTTCAAGGACTTCCATGCGTTCCTTGCGGCCAAGCCGGCTGGCGCTCCCTTCTGTTTTTGGTTTGGAAGTCACGATCCCCATGTGCCTTGGAATCGCGGACAGGAACGCAAAGCCCGCTTTGAAAAGAGCAAGGTTGTCGTTCCAGCGCATCTACCGAATGGCGACGTGGTGCGGGAAGACATCCTGAGTTACTACGCGGAAGTGGAAACTTTCGATTCGGAATGCGCGGAGTTGCTGACGTTCGTCGATATAGACAAGACGGTAGTGGTGATGACCAGCGACAACGGATGGCAGATGCCTCGCGGGTTGGGCAATTGTTATGACTTGGGCGTGCGGATTCCGTTGGCGATCCGATTCCCGAACAAGCAGCATACCGGCGTGCGCGAAGATTTCGTTTCTATCGCAGATTTGGCTCCAACGTTTTTGGATGCTGCCCGCGTGAAGAAGCCCGCGGCGATGACAGCCAGCAGCTTGCTATCGTCCCGCCCAGCAGATCATATATTCCTCGAGCGTGAACGGCATGCCAACGTGCGCAAGGGTGATTTGAGTTACCCCGTTCGGGGAATCAGAACGCGAGATTTTCTTTACTTGCGGAATTTTGAACCAGACCGTTGGCCGGCCGGAGATCCTGAATTCTATTGGGCCGTAGGCTCCTATGGGGACATGGATGATTCTCCAACCAAACAGCTGTTGCTCCGGGAGAAACCCCAACCTTACTTCGATTTGACGTTAGGCAAGCGGCCAACGGAGGAATTATTTGATTTGCGCAACGACCCTGGGCAAGTAAGGAACGTTGCCAGCGAGCCCGCCTATGCAAAGCAGCGTAGAGAATTGGCCGGACGCGTCGATAGTTGGATGAAGGCGACGGGCGATCCCCGAGCAGCAAAAGGCCGAACGGAATTCTGGGACAAAGCGCCCTATACTGGTCCCAAGTTCAAAGGAACGCCAAAGTAATCGAGTAATTGTGGGGAAGCGCCTTCGGCGGGCGACCCACAAGGACGCCCTGCTCAGGTGTTGTAGGCCGTGGCGGCTTTGTTAATGGCGCATCAGAACTTAACTTGACGCGACTCTTTCAGCAGAGCCTCAAGATGCTCAACCCGCGCCGTCAGGTCAGCCATAGCCTGGGCCTCTGGATCTGGTAACGCGCCATGCTCCAATTCTTCCTCGGCAATGACGCCCTTGTAGCGAACAACTCTGCCCGGAATACCCACCACCGTGGAATGGTCGGGCACATTATGCACAACAACTGAGCCAGCTCCAATCTTGGCATGATCGCCTATGCGGATGTTGCCTAGAACTTTCGCTCCCGTACCGATCACAACTTTGTCGCCCACCGTTGGGTGCCGTTTTCCGCGATCCTTGCCGGTCCCGCCCAAAGTTACGCCCTGATAGATTAGAACGTCGTCACCTATTTCCGCAGTCTGCCCGATCACCACACCCATTCCGTGGTCGATAAAGAAGCGCCGGCCGATCCTCGCTCCGGGATGGATTTCAATGCCAGTGATTAGACGGCTGAATTGTGAAATCAATCGCGGAACTAGCGGTATACCGGCAACATAAAGCCTATGGGCCAAGCGGTGCAACAAAATCGCATGGAGCCCCGGATAGCAAAGAACAATCTCCAGCACACTTTTGGCGGCGGGATCTTCACGAAATACAGTTTGAATCTGTTCGCGGATTGTACTGAACATGTATCTTTAGATTATCTCTCTTATTAAAAGTTGCAAGTTTACCTGGTACTGCCGCTAAGAACGTTATAATCGAAGGGCATGCCGAAAGGCTACTTACCGATTTTTCTTTTCCTGATTGTCGCCATGGCGTTTCCGGTCATTGCCATCTTGGCGGCGAAACTGGTCCGGCCCTCTTCTCCATCGAAACTTAAGCTGGAAGCGTATGAATGCGGCATCGAAGCCGTAGGGAATTCGCGCGGCCGTTATGCCGTGCGCTTCTACATAATCAGCATCCTGTTCGTCATCTTCGATGTGGAAACTGTATTTCTGTACCCCTGGGCGGTCCGGTTTCACCAACTTGGTTGGTTTGGTGTCATTGAGATCGCCGTTTTCCTCGCGATCCTCATCGCTGGTTATGTTTGGGCTTACAAAAAAGGAGCACTAGAATGGGTTTGAATTCAGCTGTCCGATCGATTGCGATCCTTGCAACGTTGCCGCTTTCTTTCCTACACGCCCAGCCGCGCCTGCGGCTTTCCACAACAGCAGTGGGTCCGATTACTGTCGCTACAGGCGCAAACGCCGCGACACAATCACTTGAAGCGAACAATCCGGGTAGCGGAAGCTTGAACCTGCAAGCAACTTCTTCGTCCAATTGGCTCAAGACAACGATAGAATCGGCTCACCCGTGCGCCATTCTGGGCTCCTCAAGTTGCATACCTATTACCCTAACTTTCACAACTGGCGCTCTCGCCGCTGGAACCTATACGGGCATCGTGACCATTTCCGATCCAAATGCTATCGACGCGCCTCAGTCGGTTACAGTCACGATCGCGGTTGGCGGAACCATCCCCAACACGGTGGACCTCTACGTTGCTCCAAATGGATCTCAGGATGCTTTGCGAGTTTCTACTAACAATTTCGTAAACGGGGCAGTCTCTTCGCAGGGAGGTAATTGGCTCTCCTTCGGATTTTCCGGCTTATCCACATTCGCTTATGCACTTCCGTTCAGCATTGCCGGCAAGCATCTTCCGGGTATGGCCGAAGGAATTTACACGGGTTCGGTTGCCGTAACTGGCTCAGGTCTTGCTTCCGATAACAAAAACGTAAACGTCATCCTGCACGTTACTTCGCAACCAATTATTCAACTTTCCAGTAACTCTCTGGTTGTCTCGTCGGCAACGGGCGCACCTAAGCGTTTTTTCCGGTTCACATACGCCAATCGTGGCTCCGGCGCCTTATCCCTCGGACCGGTGACGGCCAGCGGCGGTTCTTGGCTGACGGTGACACCTTTCCCCCAATTCAATATCTTCGACGTCAATATTGATTCAAGCGCCCTTGCGCCCGGTAGTTATAGCGGCAGCATTGCGGTTCAAAGCAATGCCGCTAATGGCGCACAAACGGTCCCCGTCACATTGACGGTTTTCCCGCAAGGCCCTCCAGTGGCGATTCGGGTCGCCAACAA
The DNA here is from genome assembly GCA_025350695.1 of Acidobacteriota bacterium. GTDB lineage: Bacteria > Acidobacteriota > Terriglobia > Bryobacterales > Bryobacteraceae > JANXSF01. The sequence continues at coordinate 14,289 of JANXXI010000368.1, read as the reverse complement.
CGCCACCTTCGCCGCGGATGAAGAAATTGGCCAAGGAACGATTGTCGCTTTGTTCGGCGAGCAATTAACCACCGTTGACCCCGTTTCCGCCACGACATTACCTCTTCCAACAACCATGGGCGGCGCCCGCGTGCTTGTTAATGGAGTTGCTGCGCCGGTCTACTATACGCAGTACGATCAGATAAATTTCCAAGTGCCCTATGACGCGGCCATCGGGACAGGTACGGTGCGCGTCGAACGAGGCGGTCAGGCAGGCAACCAGGTGTCCATCCGCATCGCCGCCAGAGCGCCGAAGTTGTTACGCCTTGGCATCGGCGAGTATGGAATCCTCGTCAATCAGGACCAATCGTTCCCTATTCCCGCAACACCTGGAATCAATTCGCGCCCGGCCCGCGCCGGCGAGGTACTTGTGATGTACGCTTTAGGGCTCGGCCAAACAACTCCAGCCGTGGTGAGCGGAGCGGCCTCACCAGCCACGAACCTGGCTTCCGTTACGGCTGCCACTACCGTCACCTTCGGAATTGGCTCTCCCAATGGAAGTTCGTTACCGGTCAGACCCCAGTTCGTTGGACTCACGCCTAACTTTGTTGGCCTTTACCAGATCAATGCTCAGGTGCCGTCCGATTCTCCGAAAGGTAGCCGGGTTGTCCTTGAACTTAGTGTCGGCCAAGTGACCAGTAATCGTGTGGAGATTGCCGTGCAATGACCGATCGCCTTTATTACAACGATTCTTATCTCAAACATTTCGAAGCGGAAGTAGAGGAGGCGGCCGACGATGGCCGCCGTCTCTATTTAAACCGCACCGCTTTCTATCCAACGTCAGGGGGCCAACCTCACGATCTGGGCGAAATCAACGGTATCGCAGTCGTCGAGGTGGTGGATGAGGAAGAACGAGTTGCACACCTTTTAGCCTCACCTCTTACTTCGAGCAAAGTTCAAGCTACCATCAATTGGAACAGACGCCTCGATTTCATGCGCCAGCACAGCGGCCAACACCTGTTGAGCGCCGTGTTTGAAGCCGAACTGAGAGCCCGTACCGCCAGCGTCCATTTCGGGAACGAATCTTCGACCGTGGACCTTGAAATTCCCGCACTCACAGCAGGGGACGTGCAAATGGTGGAACGGCAGGCGAACATGATAGTGATGGAAAACCGCCTCGTGCATGTTGGATATGAAGACGCCGAAAGCGCCGAAGGCCTGCGCAAGGCGAGTGTTCGTCAAGGCCAGCTTCGCATCATTTCAATCGATAGGCTGGACAAAAGCGCGTGCGGCGGCACACACGTTCGTCACACCGGTGAGATAGGTCCTATTCTTCTACGGCGATTAGATAAGATCCGCGGCAACGTTCGCGTGGAATTCCTGTGCGGTTCGAGAGCAATTGAACAAGCCGGCAAAGACTACGAAGCCTTGAATTCAATCGCCAAGCAATTTTCCTGTTCGCTCTCCGACACCGGCGCCTCTGTGGCAACGGTGGTTGAACGCGTCAAAAATCAGGACAAGCTGATTCGCACACTTTCGGCGAAGATTGCCGAAACCGAAGGGCGCGACCTTCACGCCGCCACCCCTGTTCAAGAAAACGGATTGAAGCACCTCACCCGTATCGTTGCTGTCGCGGTGAGCGAAGAAGATCGTTCGGTCGCCCAGAATTTTGCTGCTTGCGGCAAGGCGATATACCAGATCTATTCAACGAATCCACCGTCGGCAATGGTTGCCTGCTCGGTCGATTCAGGCCACCACGCGGGCAACTTACTAAAAAATGCATTTGCGATCGTTGGAGGTAAGGGCGGAGGCAGCGCCACATTCGCCCAAGGCAGTTTGCCATCAACAGAAGCTATTTCACAGCTAAGGGCCGAATTGGAAAAGCACGGCCTGTGATAAGTTTGTCGTAGAGTGAAAGTAGGGCTACTCTCTTGGACTCCCACACCGATAAGGATCAATTGAACCAATCTGGCACTCTTTTCATCGGCTCGTTGGCGGGCGTCTCCATCCGTCTTCATTTCACCTTTGTGATTCTCTTCATCGTCCTGGTCTTCTCCTCCTCGGGAAGTCCTCTCGATCAAGGACTCTACATGCTCGCCTTATTTGCGTCGGTTCTGATCCACGAAGCAGGCCATGCTTTCGCCAGTAGCCGTTTCAAAATACGAACGCAAGAAATTATTATGTTTCCCGTTGGCGGCGTGGCAAGGCTCAGTAAGCAACCTACCAATCGTGAAGAATTGTGGATATCCTTGGCTGGCCCAGCAGCAAACTTGCTTGTGGCAGGCAGCCTGCTGGTCTGGCGGGTGTTCCACGAAGGAATGGGAAAGACGGAGATCCTTCTTCGGAATCCTGAGGAAGATCTGCTTGTCAAATCCATCCTGGCCAATATCTTGCTTGCTCTCTTAAATTTGTTGCCGGCATATCCGATGGACGGTGGCAAAGCCCTGCGAGGCTTCCTATCCATTTTCCGGCCAGACCCGGAAGCCGCACGGCTCGCTTCCATCATCGGTCGAGGGATAGCAGTCGCTCTAGGCATGATCGGACTGCTCGCTGGGCACTATTTACTCGCCTTCGTGGCCGTCTTCGTATACTTCGGCGCAGCACAGGAAAATGCGGTGAAGATCGGACAGTCCTTGCTTGAAGGCGTCAAAGTGCAGCAAGCGATGGTTACGGAATTTGAATCACTTTCCCACGGAGCAACCGTAGGGGATGCCGCCAAGCGCCTGATAGCCACGTCCCAACAAGACTTCCCCGTCGTTTCCGGCGATCAAGTGGTTGGGCTGCTCAGTAGGAACCTTCTGCTGGGCGCAATGGCTGAAAGCGGTCCCGATACCTATGTGGCCGGCGCCATGAATCGCGATTTCCTGCGCCTGCATCCGGACGCCGATCTTGTGGAGGCGCTCCCCTCGATCGCAGCTGCCGGAGCCTGTGGTTTGGTTATGGACGAGGATAAGCTCCTGGGAATGTTGACCAGCGAGAACCTAACCGAATTTCTGGTCCTCCGGCGGATCGGAGCTGAAGGACGCAAACTGGACAAAGAAGATGAGGAAGAGTAGCTAGTCCTCCATTGGAATGTAGGGTTTGTTGATCAACAAGCCTCTCTTGCCACCGGCTACTACTATCTCTCCTCGATGTTTCACCTTGCCATTAATTAACAAGTCGATGTTCTTGTTAAGTGGATAGTCAAAAGTAAGTACGTCACCCGCCTCTAGTTTCAATAGATCCGAAACGCTTAGCGTTGGCCCTTGCAATCGTACTTCTACTTTCATCTGCGCCTGTTTCACCAACCGAAACACCCGGTTTTGTTCCTCTGGCGTCGATTCCGATTTGCGCACGGACCACTGCTGATCAAATTTCTGCCGAAGCATTTTGATTAGAATGCTGGGAAAACCGATATTTAACATTCCCGACATTTCGCCAATGCGAATTTCAAGCGTGATGGCGACAATCGCCTCATTCGGAGCTAAAATCTGAAGCAGCGATGGCTCTGTTTCATGGGATTCAATGGAAAAGGCCATCAACGAAATGCCGCGCCAAGCGTTTTTCAAATCATGTAGGATGATCCGGTACAGTCCCTCAATTATGCTCCGTTCAATTTCAGTGATTTCCCGCTCAATCTTTAGCAATCCCGCTTTGGCGCCGGCCCCCAACAGCATTTCCAAGATCGGGAACACCAGGCTGGGATTCAATTCAAGCACGGCGTTTCCGTCAATCGGGCGCAGGCCCAGCGAGACTACGGAGGTCGGTGAAGGCATCACCCGGGAAAACTCCCCAAAGGTCAGTTGCTCAACCGAAACCAGATTCACCACTACGTAAGCTCGCAAGTAAGCCGAAAGACTTGAGGCTAAGCTTCGGGCAAAATTCTCGTGCAACAAATGGATGCCCCGAAGTTGGTCCTTGGCAATCCGATCCGGGCGTCTAAAATCATAAGGCTGTGCTTGGTTTGAAGCGTCATCTTTAGAAGACGTCCCCGACATCTTCTTAAATACGCTGTCTATTTCTTCTTGCGACAACAAACGATCGGTTGACAATTACACTCTCCTTAAAACAACCCACCATGCCCTTCTGATCTATCCATCGACTCCTCAACCATTTCTCATGATAGGGATATTCTTGTAACACCCCGCTATCCTGGTGTGAGAACATGTCCACTCTGGGCCTATGAAACCATCTTTGAACTGGCTTTTAATATTTGTACCAGCCACAATTGCGCTTGAGCTCTTACAACCGACCTCGCACGCCCTGATCTTTGTTACCGCGTGCCTTGCCATCCTACCCCTGGCTGGCTGGCTGGGGGAGGCAACAGAGCACTTGGCCCACCATACTGGCGAGGGGATTGGCGGTCTCCTTAACGCCACCTTTGGGAACGCCGCGGAGCTAATTATCGCGTTGATGGCCTTACAACGCGGCATGCATGACGTTGTCAAAGCATCGCTGACCGGATCCATCATCGGCAACTTGTTACTGGTCACCGGCGTCTCCGTCGTCGCAGGCGGTCTAAAGTTCAAATCGCAACAATTCAGCCGGTCTGGCGCGCGCTCGCAGGCAACCATGCTTCTTTTGGCTTCAATTGCCCTGATTCTGCCCGCTACTTTCCACGCCCTTGCTGGGGATCATCCAAGAAAAGAGCATGACTTGTCTCTTGAAATATCAATTGTGCTCCTTCTAACTTATGCTTTAAGCCTGGTCTTCACCTTGAAAACTCACAAACAGCTGTTCGGAGGAGAACGCGGCAAGGCTCAAGAAGGCGAGTCGGCTCCTTGGAGCATCCGAAAAGCGATCGGGATACTAGCCGCTTCTACCGCACTTATCGCCTGGGTCAGCGAAATTCTCGTAGGCTCGGTGGAAGTGGCCGCCCAATCATTTGGAATGACTAGCGTTTTTGTCGGGGTCATCGTCGTGGCGATCGTAGGCAATGCCGCCGAACACTCCACCGCCGTCATGGTGGCGATGAAGGACCGCATGGATCTGAGCTTAGGAATCGCGCTTGGATCGAGCATACAGATTGCGGTTTTCGTTGCCCCGCTGCTGGTTCTTGTCAGCTATTTCATCGGACCCACACCCATGAATCTGGTATTCACCGAGGCAGAAGTGGTCGCAGTAGCCCTCAGCGTTCTCATCGCCACACAGATCACCAACGACGGGGAATCGAACTGGATGGAGGGCGTCCTGTTGCTTGCCGTCTACGCCATACTGGGAGCAGTCTTTTTCTATCTACCAGAGGTAAAGCCATGAATATTGATCTCGCCGCTGCACTCAAAACTGGCCGTGTTTTCGACCTGTCCCAGCCTTACTTCGTCGGAATGCCCCATCATCCAAGTCATCCGCCCTACTTATTCGGATTGGTAAAGAAGCATGGCGACTACCTAACACCTGCGGGAACCAGTTCCGCCTCCGACGCAATTGCCCTCGGCAGTCACGTCGGGACCCACATTGATGCCTTCTGCCATTTTTCCTTGGCCGGAAAGCTCTGTGATGGAACCTCCGCGAGCGAGGTTCAAAGCTACGCGGCGGGTCTCGAACGATTTTCCGTCGATACAATCCAGCCCATTTTGCGCCGCGGCGTCCTACTTGACATCGCCCTTCTTGAGGGCGTGGACGAATTACCCATCGATTTCGCCATTACCCCAGCGATGCTCGCTAAAGCAGCTGGTGACACGGCGATCAACCCCGGCGATGTAGCGCTGATACGCACCGGTTGGGCAAGGTACTGGAATGATGCGGCGCGTTATATTGCACAGGTTCACGGCCCCGGCCCAGAACTGGACGGGGCCATGTGGCTTTCGTCCAAGGGAATTTTCGCCGCCGGCAGCGATACGGTGGCGTTTGAAAAAGTACCTTCGCGCGACATGCCTGTTCACATTCACTTTTTAGTGGAAAAACGGATTCATATCATCGAAGCGTTGAATCTTGAAGAACTTGCCGCAGCCAAATTGAAAGAGTTTTTGCTGATTGCTGCTCCCATGAAATTGAGGGGCGCAACAGGAGCTCCGATTCGTCCCCTGGCGATTGCGCTGTAACTCACCCTCCGGGTCCGCTTCGCCCGTTGCCACTCGAAAAATTAGGGACCCATGCTCGGGACTGTTAAAATATTAGGGATCGGAGGGTTCTTCTACTAAATGGCAGCTTCAAGACGACGCAAATCGATTTCGGTGAATGTAGGCGGAGTTTGGGTTGGTGGCGATCATCCAATCGTCGTTCAATCGATGACCAATACCGACACAGCCGACACGGCCGGAACCGTAAACCAAGTCATGGCCTTGGCGCGCGCCGGTTCTGAATTGGTCCGCGTTACTGTCAATACCGAAGAAGCGGCCAAAGCAGTCCCTGTCATCTCCGAAACCCTTTACAAATTCGGGGTCAAAGTGCCCATCATTGGGGATTTCCACTACAACGGCCACCTGCTATTGAAGAAATACCCGGATTGCGCCAAAGCCCTTTCAAAGTACCGAATCAACCCCGGCAACGTCAATATCGGAAAGAGCCACGACAACAATTTCCGCGACATGATTGAAGTGGCCATTGAGCATGACCGTCCTGTTCGAATAGGGGTCAATTGGGGTTCACTCGATGGGGCATTACTCACCCGAATGATGGACGATAACAACAAGCTGGAAGATCCGCTCGACGCCCGTACCGTTACGCTGAACGCAATTGTAGAAAGCGCACTGATGTCAGCCAACGCCGCCGTGGGCTTTGGTTTGGGAGCTGACAAAATCATAATCAGCGCCAAAGTCAGTGGAGTTCAGGATTTGATTGAGGTATACCGTCACCTGGCCTCTCGTTGCGATTTTGCGCTCCATGTCGGCTTGACCGAAGCCGGGTTAGGGTCCAAAGGCATTGTCGCCTCAACCGCCGGCATTGGCGTGCTCCTGCAAGAAGGAATTGGCGATACGATTCGCACGTCCCTGACGCCCATGCCAAACGGGGATCGCACCGAAGAGGTTTTTGTTTGCCAACAGATTCTTCAGTCACTTGAAATACGTAGCTTCAGCCCGCAAGTAACCGCCTGTCCCGGATGTGGTCGAACCACCAGCACTTTCTTCCAGGAGATGGCCGATGATATACAAAATTACCTTCGCGAACAAATGCCGATGTGGAAAGAAAAGTACGTCGGCGTTGAAGAAATGAAGGTTGCCGTTATGGGCTGCATCGTAAACGGCCCTGGCGAATCGAAACATGCCAACCTGGGCATTTCCCTTCCCGGCACGTTTGAAGAGCCTGTAGCCCCGGTCTACGTCGATGGCCGTATGTTTAAAACCTTGCGGGGCGACAAGATCGTGGAAGAGTTCAAGGCAATCCTTGAAAACTATGTCGATTCCCACTACGCCGTAGGTCAACCGGTAGGAGCCTCCGCTTAGAGTTCGGCGACGCCGTCAAGACTGCGCCACAAGTACCAACACGCAATCGTTCGATACGGTCGCCAGGGCGCCGCTAGCTGCTCCATTTGAGCCGCCGGCGGCGCGGCGTCTAAACCGTACGCCTTCACGAGTGCGTTCCGAATCCCTAGATCACCGATTGGTAAAACGTCACTCCTGCGCAAGGCGAACATCAAGAACATGTGAACCGTCCACACTCCAACGCCTTTCACCTGTGTCAGGTGCTCAATTACCGCATCGTCTTCCATTTCCGCCAATCCTGCAAACTGCACTTTTCTGGCTAAAGTCTTCTCCGCCAAATCTGTGACATAACGCGCCTTCTGGGACGAAAGCCCCAACGGCCGCAACCCTTCTTCGCCAAGTTTCAAAATGGCCGCCGGACGAACAATTCCCCCCCGCGCAGCCGCCGCTTCCAACCTGCCGTAAATCGTGCCTGCCGCCTTCCCGCTCAACTGCTGGTATACAATCGAACGCACCAGCGTCTCAAACTGGGGTTCCCTGTAAGATATCTTGTAGGGGCCAACCGCCTCGATGATGCTTTTCATAACCGGATCGGCGGATTTTAAATGATCAATTGCTTTTCTCATGGAACCTGTTCGCTTAGTGCGACATCTCGTATTGTAATGAAGTTTCTGGCCCTTAGCCTATCTTTTCTATCTCTAGGCTGGTCGCAGAAAGCGCCCCAGCAACCCGCTCAGGAAGAGATTCCCCTGATCAAAGTTGACGTCGATCTAGTCAGCATCCTTTGCTCAGTCCGCGACAAGAAGAACGGCCTGATCGGCAATTTGACGAAAGATGATTTCACCATCTTCGAAAATGGGACGCAGCAGCAGATCAAGAATTTCACACGGGAAACCGACCTGCCCCTGACTATTGGCCTCCTGGTTGACGTCAGCGGTAGCCAGGAGGGATTGATCGGCGAAGAGAAACGCACGTCCAACCAGTTTTTCCAAAAAGTGCTCCGTCCAAAAGACATGGCTTTTGTCATCAGTTTTGGCTCAGAGGCTGAACTGCTGCAAGATTACACAAGTTCTCTCCGCCTACTGCGTGAAGGACTGGAGGGTCTGCGTTTGAACACCTCAGTTTCCGGCATCCACCCCGGCCCGGTTCCCAATCAAGTGCAGCGCGGAACCATCATGTTTGACGCCGTCTATCTGGCCGCCGCCGATAAACTGAAGCGAGAGGTGGGGCGCAAAGTAATCGTGCTGATCACCGACGGCATGGACCAGGGTTCGCGCGTCAAGATCGACAAAGCGATTGAGGCGGCCCAAAAATCTGACGCCATCATTTACAGTATTTTTTACGAGGATCCCTACTTCCGCGCCAGAAACCGCGGGTACTCTGCCAATGATTCGGCACTGAAGAAACTCTCAGAGGAAACCGGCGGCAGAGTATTTCATGTCGGTGGAAGGATGTCGTTAGACGCTATTTTTGACCAGATTCAGCAGGAAATGCGGAGTCAATACACCATCACTTACACGCCTACCAATCCTCAAAAGGATGGCGGATACCGTAAGGTCGAAATCAAACTAGCGAGTAAGGAATTGAAGCCGCAAGCACGAAAAGGCTATTACGCAACCGCCAACACTAACTGATCTATTTCGTATTGCGAAGGCGCCAGTATTCTTCAAGCGCGTTCTCAAGCGAAGGCATCGGCGCGATTCCGGCACTCTCCAACTTAGAATTGGATAGTGCGGAATACTTCGGCCTTCGGGCTGCCGTTCTATACTCCCGTTCATTCGTGGGCTTTATCTCCGGCTTCAGTCCTGCTGAATCGAAAATCAGTCTCGCCCAGTTGAACCAACTGATGGGTACCCCACCCGCCATGTGATAGAGCCCCGTAAGCCGCCTTTCTACAAGATCCGCCGTGCGGCTGGCAATTGCCGGAGCAAACGTTGGCGATGCCACATGATCTTCCACCACGCGAATGGGTTGACCGGCCCTCGCCATCCGGGTCATCAATTCAACAAAGTTTCCGCGGACTGTATCTTGGCCGCCGGGACCAAATACGCCAGAGACTCGAATCACCAGCGGATCAACATAGGCCTGCGCGTATAGTTCGCCAGCCAATTTTGAGACGGCGTATGCTCCCAGAGGGTGCGTTGGATCCGATTCCACATACGGTCTTCCAAGCATTCCATCGAAAACATAATCGGTTGAAAAATGGACCAGCGACGCGTCCAACTGCCGGCAGCACACTGCCAGGTTCCGCACCGCTAGCGCGTTCGAACTGTAAGCTGCTTGAGGATCGGCTTCGGCCAAATCCACCTGATTGTAGGCGGCGGCATTCAGCACAACAGCCGGGTCAATCTGCGTCAGACAACTTTCGACCGCTTTGGGGTCCGTGATGTCCACATTGGCGCGATTGAATGGCGTTACTTCATAACCTCGCAAACGGAATTCTTTCACCAACTCAAGACCCAGTTGCCCCGCACTTCCAAACACTGCCGCTTTTCTCATTCAAACGAAGAATATCATTTTTGTTTGTAAGATTTCGAGTAGTTGGACAAACTATTTCCGAACGGCATCCGTCGCAGCGGATTGTCCCATAATCCCTTGCATCAATCGCCCCAACTCGCCCATGTTATTGAGTACTTGCTTCATTTCTAGGCCAAGCGAGTATCTGGGAATCTCAGGGCGAAGCGAATGCGGTTCAAGGGGTTCACAATAGCGCACTTCGGCCAGAATCATGGAATCCGGCAAATTAATCTGTAGAGCCGTCCCACTTGGCAGAGATGTTTCGGAAACTACCCGTAACCCACTCCCTGATATGTTCTCAAGCGTTCCATGCACAATTTGGTTTTTACCACCGGTGCTTAACACCTTAGCCGATATCGGCTGGTGAACTTCAAAGCGGAGTTTGCTGCGCCGTTCCATGATGCTCTTATCGTCATCGAGGCAGCCACCGACGGTATAAAAGCTACTTATCTCGAAAGAACTTTAGCGGTTAGGAGGAATAGAACTGCCGAAAACGCCAGGCTAAATCCAATAATCAGCCGTTTCGCCATCGGCACTATCCCAATTCCTTCGTGACTCCATTTAGTCACCGGCCCGGCAGTAGCCAACAAAGAGGCAACAGCCTCTCCTTGTTCTCCTGTCGATACGTATGAGGTATGGCGCCGGGTCAACGCGGAAGGCCGGCCATCTAAAGCGTTGGTCAACTCTTGCCGCCCGTTCCGGTCGGCCAACAAAAATGTAAATGTGTTGGTAGAGTTCAGCGAATCTTCAAGCTGCTTTCGCAAAGACGGAGGGATGGCAGCCTTCGATTCGAACCACTCGGTTCGTTCAGAGGTTGAGACCAAAATCGTGGAAGTGCGAAGTGTGGCGCGCTCCATAAGCGGTGGAAATTGCCTTAATCAGTTGCGGGCAGCGTAACAACCCCTGCATTATCCAGTATAACTTGAATAAAGCCCAGCGCGGCCTTCGATAAAGCTTTGTCCCTTCGATAGATCAAAGCGAGGCGACGGGTCATCGACTCGGGCCCAAGACTTATCGAAACCAGCCTACCGGCCGCCGTCTCTTCTTGGCAGTTTGAGGCCGAAAGAAACGATACTCCTAACCCGGCCATCACAAACCGTTTGATCATTTCCGTCGAATCCAGTTCCATCGAAACTTGAATTTGGTCCTCAACCGGATCCAACCAATTGTTCAAGCGCGAACGCGTGCTTCCGTTCTTGGGCAACAATAATGGAAAATCCACCAACTTCTCAGCAGTCACGACCGCAAGCTTTGTCAAAGGGTGCCCCGGGTTCACGATGACCTTAATCTCGTCGGTATGGATCGGAACAACTTGCAGTTTTCGCTCGGCTATCGGCAATTGCGCAATTCCGAAATCGGCCATATTGTCGAGCACCGCTTCAACCACCCTCGCCCCATAGGAACGATCCACGTGCAACTGAACATTCGGAAACAACTCCTTAAACCTGGAAAACACTCCGGGCAGAACGTAAATGCAGGTGGCCTCATTCGCGGCAATCACCAGTTCCCCTCGCGGCATCGTTTCCAGTTCGTTTATCGTATCCTGGGCACGGCGCCGCAAATCCAAAATCTGTTCCGCGTATTCGGCAAAGATTCTGCCCGCGGGAGTTAGCGAAATTCTTGTCCCCAACCTGTCGAAAAGGTTGGTGTTCATTTCCTGCTCCAGTTGACGCACTTGTGCACTTATCGCCGGCTGGGTGCGGAAGCAGGTGTGGGCGGCCTTTGAAAAACTCTTCAAGCGCACAATTTCGAGAAATGTGTGTAGTTGATCCAGATCCATTGGGACACGAATACACGGAGGCCAAGCACACCGGTGGGAAATACTTGGTGACCGCTATTGTAACGAATTTCAATAGGAAGCGCTTATTTTCGTGAGAGGGTGTTTCGGAGTAGCTTCTACAATGGAATTATGCGATTAGAAAATAAGGTATGCATCGTCACAGGCATAGGGGCGGGAATCGGGGAAGCGATTGCCCTCCGCTTTGCTGAGGAAGGCGCCAAATTGGTGCTGAACGATTTGAACCCCGAAGCGGGCCAACGGGTGAATGCCCTGGTGCAGGCCAAGGGAACCTCCGCCATCTTCGTGGCCGGCGACATATCCAACCCGGAAACCGGCCAGAAGTTAGCCTCCACCGCGTTGGAGGAATTTGGAGCGATCCACGTACTTATCAATAACGCCGCCGATTTCACGGCAAAAAGTGTTGAAGATGCCGATCTATCGGATTGGATGCGCGTTCTCTCCGTAAACGTACTTGGGACCGCCCTGGTTTCCAAGGCAGCTATCCCTGCCCTGAAGAAACAAGGAGGCTCAATCGTCAATGTGGCTTCCATGAGCGGCATCATCGCCCAAAGGGATTTCAGTACGTATAGCGCGTCGAAAGGAGCGATCATCATGATGACCCGCACCATGGCGCTTGACCTCGCGCCCCATAAAGTGCGAGTGAACAGCATTTGCCCAGGCTGCATATTTACCAGCGCCTCCGTCCGGGAAATCGCTCGGCTTGGCACGACAGTTGAAGAATGGAGCAATCGCGTTGCCCCCATGCATATGCTAAACCGCCTCGGTGAGCCCATTGAAGTCGCAAATGCCACTCTCTTCCTGGCCTCCGACGAATCCAGCTTTATTACCGCCGAGCAACTGATGGTGGATGGGGGATACATCCATTGGTAAGCCGGCCGTTACATTTCCTGTTCGATTTAGATGGCGTTATTATCGATTCAATGCCCCTTCACACCGAATCTTGGACCATCTACCTAGAGAGAGAGGGGATTTCAGCCGATAGCCTCATAGAGCGAATGCATGGGAAGCGCAACGATCAGATTGTGCGGGACATCTTCGCAGGGGAGCTGAGCGAAGAGCAGGTATTCGACCATGGCGCGCGGAAGGAAGCATTATTTCGGGAATTGATGGCTCCCCGGCTTCAGGAATTCCTGGTACCTGGGATTAATGAGTTTCTGGAACACCATCAATTTCGGGGATTGGGTTTGGGTAGCAATGCTGAACTGGCCAACATCGATTTTGTTTTAGACGGCGCGGGAATTCGGCGGCACTTTAAGTCGATAGCCGACGGGCATCAAGTGGCTCACCCAAAGCCTGCACCCGATATTTATTTGCTCCTTGCAGACCGATTCGGAGCCAGCCCAGCGGATTGCATTGTGTTTGAGGATTCCGCCACTGGTGTGGCGGCAGGCGTCGCGGCGGGCATGAGAGTTGTCGGCATCGCAACGTCTGAAGAGCATTTGGAAGGTGTTGAGATAATGGTCCGGGATTTCCGCGACCCGAAATTGAATTTATGGCTAGAGGGCGTTTCAACAGATTGAGAATATTCGGACAGTGGGTGCTAATCCTGCTGCTCGAAATCTATTCGTCCTCCGCTTCGGAAATAGCCGGTCCAGTCGAACATAGCTTGAACCTGGATCAGTCCCAGCTCCTGGTTGGACTGCTTTGTGGTCTCGCCGCAGGGTCAGCACTCTGGTGGACTTTAGCGCGGCGTTGGGCTGCCAGCCGCAGAACGACCCGCAACATGAACCGCTTAGGCGAAGAGTTACTGGCGGCAAAAACAACCGTCGACATCACCACCAAAATTGAAAAAGTGCTGCCGCGCATTCTAAGAGCATCCTGGGCGCGCGTTTATTTTTTTCACCAAAGAGACCATGTTCTCCTGTCGGCGGATTCCGAAACTGGCGCGGTCGAATCTAGCGTGGATATTGGCGCGCAACCAGGATCGCCACACGCAGCCGCGGCATTCGCCTACCGCAACCGCAGTGTGTTGGTTGTCGCCGACTCTAGCGCAAACCCGCTTCTATCCCAACAATCCGCAACTAAATTACCTCGCGGCTTGATTTATGTCCCCATGCTGAGTTGTGGCGAAACTCTAGGATTGATTGAAATCGGTTTCGAGGCATCGAAGGCGAAAGCCAATCGCGATGATCAGATCTGCTTGCAACATTTGGGCAATCAGGCCGCGGCTGTGGTACGGCTGGTACACGAGCTTGAATTACAGGAGCAACTCTCACGCAGCGAAAAACTTTCCGCAACGGCGCAATTGGTTTCCGGAATTGCCACCGAACTCAAAGCCCCGCTTCAATCCATCGGACAGCTTTCTTCAAGTCTTCTTCGCAACCCGGCGGATTCCCATACCGAGCGCAGTCTTAGGGCGATCTCCTCTCATGCCGGCCGCGCCGCCGGAATTGTCAAACGGCTGGTTAGCTTCTCACAATCTGAAAGTGCGCCAACGGGCGCCATTGATCTGGGCGCGTTAATCCGCGAGGTTCTGCATTTCAAGGAGCGGGACTTACTAGCCAAGAACATCGCGGTTGAAGACAATTTGATTCAATCCCATAAGGTTGATGGCAACCGCGGGCAACTGGAGCAGGTGTTTCTCAATCTGTTCTGTTTTGCCGAGCAGCAGCTTCTCGACTGCCAGAACAAGCGCCGGATGCTGGTCACTGT
>JANXXI010000353.1 GCA_025350695.1 Acidobacteriota bacterium | reverse complement strand
CTCACAACACGCATCTCCCTGCTCACCAGTATCTTGGCTTGGGTTATAACAATCTCTCCGAAGTTAGTGCTCGCCGCGCCTGCCTGACACAACTTGTGCCGCAGGTTTTCCAAGTCACGGTCAAACTTCGGAATTCAGGTTCAACTCGTTCACCTTGAGCTTGAGCTTCGTCGTGAGGAATCGCTTTACGCTCTCCATCACCCGTTCCCCGGCCCGCTGACTGCGAACATAGATTGCCCGCTCGTCCGGGCGCGAAGTCCACAGACTGAATGGCAAAGATCGCCGAAAGGGTCGGCGACAAGCGAATGCTGAAGCTGATCCGGACGTTTCTCACGGCTGGAGTGTTGGAGGAAGGGCTGGTCAATCCGGTAGATGAGGGAACCCCGCAAGGATGTCCATTATCCCCAGTGCTCAGTAACATTGTGCTCGACGAGTTTGACCAGGAGTTGGAGGGGCGCGGGCTGCGGTTTGCGCGATATGCGGAGATAGCAACCACCGTATGCCTCTGATCCGGTTCTTGTACATCGACTCGTGCGTTTGCTCCACGCTTCTTTCCGACCTCGCCTCGCGGCTTAGCCCTTGCGCTTCGCTATCACTTCACCTCCATCAGGTTGTGAAAAGGACTTTCACCTTCAAGCTGTCGAACATGCTCGGCACGCAACGAAAAGGGCGCATCTTGCGATGCGCCCTTTCAAACTTGAAGCCGATTCCTGACTACCAGGTTGTGAAAGTCACAGGCGCGATCAGGTGGAACTCAAGCCTTGTTTCACTGGCGATCGTGGTAGCCTTGCCTCGGCTGTTCAGGACCCAACCCAAACCCGCAGCCGCTCCGGCTGCCGATCCAATCGCGGCCCCACGTCCGCTATTGATTGCCCCGAGCGCTGCTCCCACTCCTGCTATGCCGGCCACTTTCGCTACATCCGTTCCGTACGAAGTGCCGCCGGTCATCGCTATGGTGTTGGTCTGGATGTCGAGCGCCTTTCCATCGGCTGTCATGATGCGGGTCAATTGGATAGCAAGGCGAGATTGTCCCGCGATCTTACCTGCGGCGTCGGATTCGGAAATCCTCCCTTCCACGCGGGCCCCGCGTTCCGCTATCACGATTCCATTCACTTCCAGCGGCGCATCGAGCGAAGCCTCGAACGGCGCTCCCGGAACTAGGCGGTTTGAGGAAATCGAAGAGATCAAGCGGACGTATACAGGCGAGCCGGTTGGCAACGACATGCGGCGCAACTGGCCATTCGCCACGCCCGCGCCCTGTCCAACGTACTGCGGAAACGCGGAGTATGGGGTTGAACCCTGCGCCGGCTGCATTTGCGGCTGCTGTTGATAGCCTTGTTGAGGCGCAATGTAGGAAGGCATCATCGCCACGCCAGGTTGCGGGTAAATTGCCTGCTGCGTTTGCACCGCTGGTTGCTGCTGGTAACCTTGCGGGGCTGGCGCCGCTTGGACTGGAGTCAACAACATCGCCTGGCCGTTAATGTAAACGACCGTACCTTGGGGGGCGATCATTGGTTGTTGAGCGAAAGCTGAGGAAACGGTTAGGACGGCGGCGATTGCGGCGATCCGGAAATAGTTGCGTGTGATGTTCGTGTTCATGTCGATCTCTCCTGTTTTTGTTGAGCGCTTTTGGCTTTCTTCGCCCTTCGTAGTGTTAATGGCGGGAGTAGAAAAACATTTCACGTTTTTTTCAATTATTTTTTTAGGCCTCCAGGCTAGCGGCGGATTAGCGTGAAGTAATAGTCCCCGGCAAGTTCCGTCTCGCCAGTGGCGCCGACTCCCTTTACTTCGACCATGTAGTCGCCAGGACGAAGTATAGTTGCAGGAACATTGAGCTGAAGCCGAGTTCCCGCGGACTGCGAGGATTGACTCCAAACCTGCTCGCCGTCCAGCGTGAGCAATTCGATTCGATATCGCGCATAACCGCCGCGCTTTAGTTCAAGCTCGAACCTGACGATGTCCACGCCTGTCGCAAGCAGCAGTTTCTTCGAACCTTCGATGTCCCGGCTCAAACCCGGCACTAAAAGGAAAGCAAGGAATGGATTGGCGGGCTTGCGGGTAGCCAATTCTTTCTCAAGGCCAGCACGCTTGGCTCGTTCCTGGTCGAGTTCCCGCAGGAGGCTCTTTTGTGCCTCATTCTGCTGTGCTGCGGCAGTGATGGCGGCACCGCGTTGCGAGTCTGACTCTCCAAGCTGAACCTTTAAATGTCTCGTCTCAGACACTAGATAGGCGCCAAGGATAACGGCAGCTGAACTGGAGGCAAATGCGGCGATTCGGTACGAAAATAAGTCATCTAACGAGTGCCACCAGCGCTGTTTTGCCACGACGGGTTCCGCCGCTGGTTCGCGCGCGGCGCGCTCAAATGCTTGATCGAGAACGGCCTTCGCTAACCGCACCCGCGCCTTGCCTCCAGGTTCCTGAAGAAAACGCTGTTCGAAGAGCTCGCGCTGTTTCGGTGGCAGGACGCCTTGCGCATAGTCATACCGCAGTTCATCCTCTTGAATCACAAGTTGTTGATAAGAATCCTCATCCGCGAAAACACGTTCCTCCAAGGCAAGCTGTTCCGGCTCGCTCAGTTGGCCGAGTAAATATCGCTTCAACAACGTTTCCTCGCTGGCGGGGTCATTCGGTTTAGACATGATTCATAACCTTCCAACTGAGTAATGGCAAAAAGGCGATTTCATTTCAGGAGACTCTTTCCTTGACGCAATTCACCACACATTTTTCGAGGTCTCCCCTGAGCCGGTAAGCGCGAATACGCAGCGCGTTCAACGGGATACCCAGGCTGGTGGCTAGTGCATTGCGGCGAGCGATTCGGTCGCCTCCCTGACCCTGGTGATATTGTGTGATTAAATCCAGGTGCAACTTGGAGAGCGCGTTCACGCAACCGTCTAGGCACTCCAGGCGCACTTCATTCTGCCAAGCTTCCGTTTCCTGTTCTTTCTTTTCGTGAGGATCTTCACTGGGGGTTTGCCAGGAGGGCAACTGTTCCAGCGACCCGGTATTCTGTCTTTCCGCCTTCTTCCAATGCTCCCGAAGGACGTTTACCGCCACGCCATGAAAGTAAAGGTACGGGTCGCGGGCCGTGATCTCTGCTCCTTCTCCAATCCTCCGCGCCACCACATCTATAGTGCGATCCGCGTAGTCTTCTGGCATGGCGCACCCACGCCAGCGAAAGAAGTTCATTAATTTGTTGCGAACGTTTTGATATTTCTCTCCCGCGGATTCGCGGTCTCGATCCAGCTGCGCCAGCAAAAGATCGAAGGACGCTTGGGTCATGCTCCAGTCACGTTTCGAGCCCGGGGTTTCGTCCATGCGTGCTAATTCCATTCTCCCTGCAGGGAGAACGCAGCCCAATAATAAGGATTGGTCCAGGTTTTGGATTTCCACATCTCCACTTGTGCGGCCCGTAGCGCTGCGGCAGGAGTCCGGTGCTCGACACCCATCATGGCTTTGTAAAAATGTGTCATCAACTCTGAGGTTGCCCGATCGTCCACCTTCCACAAGCTGGCCATTACGCGGGGTGCGCCTGCGTACATGAACCCGCGAGTCAAACCAATGAGTCCTTCCCCACGAACTTCCTTGCCGAGCCCGGTCTGGCAGGCGCTGAGAACCACCAGGCCAGCCTTTAGTTCCAAGTTGTAAATCTCGTGGAGACGCAGGAAACCGTCGACCGATTTACCCTCCCGGTCGACCAAAGAAAGCACTAGCCCGGACAGTTCCGGATGAACCGTGTTGAGCAAGCCGTGTGTAGCCAGGTGAACGATTCCCGCTTCTGCCACCACCGCACCGGTCAGGGTTTCGCGGCTGGCTTCAAAATCGAGTGATTCACGATAGCCGACGGCGGGTAATAGAGCCCGAATGGCAGCTGCTTCGCGGCGCGTTCCGGGCAATCTTGCAATACGCGATCCAGCGATCCCTGTATCCGACAAGGCCCGTTGCAGTTGCAGTGGAACGCGAGAGGAGCTGGTTTGGGTTGACCCCTGAGCCCGCAGTACTCGCGAATCATCCCCAGAAAAAACCGGATCGGCGAGCAGCGCCAGTGTTTTGGGCGGCGCGGGTTTGTTGATTCCATCCTTACGTAACAGCACCAGCGTGGAAGCCGACGGCAGGCTAACCAGTTCATGATTGACGGCCATCGGTTGACTGGGTGAATTGGGGTCAGGCAGCGCCGCGAAGGGGACAAACTCGAGCGCGCCGTCGGCCACAATCAGCAGCCGGTGGTTGCCCAGTTCCGCAGCCAACGGAGCCAGCACAATTTTGGCGAGCGAGGCCATCGCTTCTGGTTGCGGCGTTCGGTTAGACGAAGCTAACCATTCGTGTGTCTTCTTCGCCGCCGCTTCAATTTCGGCGCGTTTGGGTAGGGTAAAACTGCTAATCCCTGACGCGGAAATTAACCAGGCGTAACTTACGTCGTCACCCAAGGAATATTCCAGCAGCAAGGTATCGTTATCCAGAATCTGCTTTTGGATTTCTGGCAGCGAAATAGGTTGTGGTTCCGTCAGCGAGGCAAAGCGCGGGCTCTTTGCGCGAATTTGAGCGCGCAGCGTTTCGTATTCGGCGCTTAACGACCTGATCTCTTGATTTACCGTGGCCAACCGTTCTGGGTTTTCCTTAGCCGCCATCAGTCGCATGCGGCGCTGCTCTTTCTCGTTAAGGCTCTGCTGAATTTCGCTTTCTTTTGCCAAAAGCGCCGCATCGACTCCCCGGCGAATCCCGCTGTGGGCTTCCGTCAGTGAATCGAGCAAACTTCTGGCCCTTCGCCGTTCCGCAGCCTGGAAAGCGGGTACCGTTTGACCCATTTTCATCAGGACTTCGGTATAGAGCCTGTAGACTTTTTCCAGCGAGGCAAAGTACGATGTGCGCAGCGCCTGGCTGGTTAAATTGGTCCGGATGCCTTCAATCAATTGGATGGCAAGTTCCAGTATCGCGCGCGCGCCGGCCAGATTATTCCGGTTGCGCTCTACTACCGCCAAATCATAAAGAATCCAAGCCTCATCGCCGCGCGCTCCCAG
>JANXXI010000309.1 GCA_025350695.1 Acidobacteriota bacterium | reverse complement strand
GGGTGCCGCTGATCGCGAGGTGGCCGGGAAAGATCAAGCACGGTCAGGTAAGCGGATTTGCTTGGAGCTTTCATGACTTTCTACCGACGGCCGCGGAGGTGGCGGGCTTGGCGGCTCCAAAGGGGATTGACGGAATGTCAGTCCTGCCTACGTTGCTGGGTAAGAAGCAGAAGCCGCACGAATATTTGTATTGGGAGCTGCCGCGCTATGTGGCGGCATCGGGGACATTCCGCGACGAGGCCCCGCTAGCGGCGATGAGGCGTGGCAACTGGAAGGCCGTTCGACCCAAGCCTAATGCGCCGGTGGAGCTCTTCGATCTGTCGAAAGATCCCAGCGAGTCGAAGGATTTGGCGGCGGAGATGCCGAAGCTTGCGGCGGAGATGGATCAGGCGATGCGTAAGGTGAGGACGAAGCCGAGGGCACAGTCGGAGCCGCCGCATGTCTGGTGGGATGTGAAGAGTTGAGCCTTGCTTTTGGTCTCAAAAGAGGGATGGACAACGACCACACACTCTGGCAACATTAGATGGTTATGGCATCAATGCTCGATCAGAGCGATATGAACGCAACTGAAATCATTGAAACGGATTTGGGCCGAGAGACCAGGGTGGATGCGTATTTTTCAGCTGACGTTGAAACCGATGGCCCCATCCCAGGGCCATATTCCATTCTTTCTTTCGGATTGGTTTACGCGGGATCTTTCGACGGTAAACGGTTCGAACGGTCATTGAAGTATGAAAAGACTTTCTATCGTGAACTTCGCCCGATATCAGATACCTTCGAGCCGGAAGCCCTTCGGATTAATGGGCTGAACAGGGATCGGTTAGCACTCGAAGGGGCCGACCCCGTGACAGCAATGACAGAGGCTTGTAACTGGGTCAACAGTGTTGCCGGATCGGCTAAGCCTGTCTTAGTGGCATATCCTCTCAGTTTTGATTGGACTTGGCTCTATTGGTATTTCATAAGGTTCTCGGCTGGTGGGTCGCCGTTTGAATATTCTCGCTGCTTCGACGTTAAGACTGCGCTTGCTGTGAAAGCCGGGATCCCGATTTCAGAAGCAGGTCGATCAAGAATTCACCCAGCTCTTCGGTCCTCCTACGCCCATACTCATAATGCACTCGACGATGCAATTGAGCAAGCTGATATTTTTGCAAACATCTTCGAGTGGGAGGGTACTCGTGGGAGAACTCGCTAGTCGCAGACTCCAAACTGAAGCAAGAATTAGGGAGCTTCTCAAGTCGCTACAGGATGCTGAAAGGTTGGCAAGAAATAAAGCTTGCGCATACGCTACGGGATCATTTGGCAGAGGTGAATCTAGTCGACACAGCGATTTGGACCTATTTATCCTAGGAAAACCTGACCGCAAGAGACGTAGTCGCCTCAGTTCCCTTGACGAGATTTGCTTGAAGTCGGTTCTAATCCAGGTGACTCGCCAGCTTCACATACCTGAGTTTTCTGGTGATGGACAGTATCTTCAGCATTTTTCACTTCACGATCTTACTAGGACGCTTGGAACACCCGAAGACGATAGTCGGAACACTTTTACAGCAAGGTTACTCCTTCTGCTTGAAAGCAGGCCCTTATTGGGCGCACCTGTTTATCAAGAGAGTATCGAGGCAGTGATTGCTGGCTACTGGCGGGATTTTGAAGATCACCGGAATTCTTTCATGCCGGCCTTCCTGGCTAATGACATACTTCGGCTCTGGAGGACGTTTTGCGTCAACTATGAAGCGCGGAGCGCAAGAGTTCCGGAGGAGAAAAAGGCAAAAGGCAAGCTTAAAAACTATAAACTGAAGCACAGCCGTCTATTGACTTGTTACTCAGCCCTTATTTATCTACTCGCTGTCTTTGAAAGCAACAAAACGGTAACACCAAAGGATGCGATGGCCATGGTTGCGAGGACACCTACTCAGCGACTTGAATGGATCCTAACATTTCCGGCGTTGGCTGAATCCCACGAGACTGTTCGTCAGTTGATAGGGCAATACGAACTTTTTCTCAAGAATACGAATACCGAAGAGGCTAATCTCGTTTCTCTTTTCTTAGACAAGGACAAGAGCAAGGCGGCTATGGACGAAGCCTACACTTTCGGAGATTTAGTTTATACACTTCTTTCTTCAATCGGCAAAGGCAATCGCTTTCACAGGTTGCTCGTCGTCTAATCCGCAACAATATCCGCCCCCTAGCCCGCCACGTGCTAACATCCACAATGAGCACGCCATGAAACGTTACTTGCTGCTGTTCCTCGCCACCGTCGCCCTAACGGCGCAACCCTACCAGCCAAGCTGGGAGTCCATCGACAAACGCCCGACCCCATCCTGGTTCACCGACGCTAAATTCGGCATCTTCATCCACTGGGGCGTATACTCCGTCCCCGCCTACGCGCCCGTCATCCCAGGCAAACTCGCGTACGCCGAATGGTACTGGAACGCGATGACCAGCGGCCAAAAACCCAATGCCTCCGCCATTCAAACCGGCACCTGGGCCTATCATCAAAAGCAGTATGGAGCCAATTTCCCCTATCATGACTTCGCGCCAATGTTCCGCGCTGAACTCTATGACCCGGACCGCTGGGCAGACGTCTTTGCCCGGTCCGGCGCAAAGTACGTCGCGCTTACATCCAAGCATCACGAAGGTTTTGCGCTATGGCCCAGCAAAGAAGCTTCGGCCACTTGGGGCCGTCCTTGGAACGCCGTCGAGACCGGCCCGAAGCGCGATATCCTCGGCGATCTTACCGACGCTGTCCGCCGCAAGGGACTCAAGATGGGCTACTATTATTCGCTCTACGAATGGTACAATCCGCTCTACTTGGCCGATAAGCCGAAGTACATCAAAGACCACATGACTCCGCAGTTCAAGGATCTGGTCACGCGCTACAAGCCCTCCATCATCTTCAGTGATGGCGAGTGGGATTTGCCCTCCACCGATTGGGGGAGTCCTGGATTACTGGCTTGGCTATTCAACGAATCGGCTGTGAAAAATGAAGTAGTGGTCAACGACCGTTGGGGCAAAGATTCGCGCCACGTGCATGGTGGCTATTGGACTACCGAATACACACCCGGCATGAGCGACATGAAGCACGCCTGGGAAGAGAGCCGCGGCATGGGTTTTTCCTACGGGTACAACCGCGCGGAAAATGCCGACCACTACCACACAGGCCGCGAGCTTGTGGTGATGCTGGTGGATCTGGTGAGCCGCGGCGGCAACCTTTTGCTGGACATTGGGCCCAATGCCGACGGAACGATTCCGGCCATCATGGAGGACCGTTTACTGCAGATCGGCGCATGGCTGAAGGTGAATGGTGATGCGATTTATGGGACCAAGCCGTGGAAGTCTACACGGCAGTGGGGCGAAGGTGAGCAGCCAAAGGTTGAGTACAACAAATCGTACGAGGCCGCTTACGATATAACGAAGCTGACCCAGAAACCTGCCGCGGGCAAGGCGGGGATCGAAGCGTTTTTCACTTCCAAGGGCAACGATGTTTACGCAATTCTGCCTCGCTGGCCGGGCCGTCATTTCACCATCAAAGACACGGTGTTGAAGCCGAAGTCGGCATCGCTGCTTGGTTCGCCGGCGAAAGTCACTTTCAAAATTACCCCACAGGGCATAGCGTTTGAGATGCCCGATCTGTCGGAGGAGCTAACGTCGCAGCCCATGTGGGTGATCAAAGTAAGTCAATGAGTGGGGCCTGTCCTAGACCTTCCCCACTAACCCATGAATCCGACGTTCGTCGGATCGGCATACACAGGGTACGTGGGCGGAAGCTTTGAGGCATTCTGGAAGTTCGCCAAATTTGGGAACACCGTTGCCAAATACGCCTTCGGCACGCCGAACCACTGGGCCAAAGTAGCGCCGTACTGATCTACGGCGGTAGTTGGAATCCAGCGCCCTTCACCGCCTGCGTCATCATTTGAGTTCAACGCAAGCGAAGGGAATTTTCCGTAAATCTTGCCGCCCTGAACGCCGGGCCCAAGCACTAGGTGATGGCTACCCCAGGCATGGTCTGATCCGCCATTTGAGTTCGGCTGCAACGTCCGGCTAAAGTCCGATTCAGTGAATAACGTGACACCGCCGGCAACGTCACTGAGTTCTGCGTCCAAAGATTGCTCGAAAGAAACTAACGCGGCATTCAACTGAGTGAACAAGGTGGCTTGATCGGTCAACTGTGTGGAATGGGTGTCGAACCCGCCGAGGGAACAGAAGAAAATTTGGCGGTTCATCCCTAACGCGGACCGCACCTGAATCAGCTTGGCAACTTCCAATAGCTGCTGTCCGATGCTTGTCGTGGGGAAAGCCGTTCCAATGCCTTTCGCGCCTTTCAAGGCCACGTTGAGCTTATCGGAATCGTTGATGCCGTTCTGCGTGATCGATGCCGCTTCGCGAATCAGTGCGGCGCCCGAACTAGTTTGAAGTAGCTCTTGCGAAAGGAGCGATTTCAGGGCAAACAATCGGTCGGCAGCCGCGAGTGATGTGTCGTACCCTTGCAGTCCAATCGCCGCACCCGGAGGTACGGCCGCTGGATGCGTTGTGGCGCCAGTTCCGAAAAGTGAAGTACCGGTCACGGATACCAAGGCCGGAAATGTTGCCGAAATTGGATTCAAGCCCAACTGCGCAATCACATCCGCTAAACGCCCGCCCCATCCGTTTGTGGCAAAACCCAGCGGCGTTGCTGTCTGCATTCCAGCCACTTGATCGGAATGAGAAAACAAATTATTGGGCAGAGTCGATGTCGAGGGTGGGCTCAAGAATTGCGTCCGTGTGGTTGGGGCGACCAGCGTTCCCACGTTGGCCACAACCGCCAGACGCTTGGTGTTCCATAAGTTTTGCAGAGCCGCCAGTTGCGGGTGTAATCCGTAAGTATCGTTGCCAAAGCCAATCGGCAGCAGTGTCGTTCCGGCAGCGGCACTATTCGATGGGGCCGGCAGCGCCAAATTTTGGCGGATCGCGGCATAGGAACTGTAATTTGACCCGCTGGTGGAAACCGGCACAATCAGGTTGTTGCTATCGTTCCCGCCATAAAGGAAAACGCACACCAAGGCCTTATAACTGCTGGAAGCCGCGGCTTGCGAGGCAAAGGCGTTCAACACGCCGAAGCGCCCGAGCGTTGCCCCGGCGGCTCCTGCCTGTAATGCATTACGAAGAAATCTACGCCTGGAATTCATATGGCTCCTAGTTGCTCCTGCCTACCGCACAACCTGATTTGACCACTTCGACCCAATCAAATACAGCGCCGTTGACACCATCGATTTCGGCGTCTTCAGATTCTTGAACGAAGCCAGCACGGTATCCTTTACCGCCTTAGGAGTGGCGCCGCCCACGATGGTTGCGAATACGGCATCCACCATGGCAGCCTCCGAAGTAGCTGTTGGCGTGGTTCCCACTATATTTTGCCACTGTAAAAGAATAGAGTCGATGGAAACGCCGGTCATTTTTCCGAATGCCAACGTGTTCCATACATCCATGCGTGACATGGCCGTGGCTCCACTCATCAACTGGAACTCAGGCGCGTTGGCGGCGATCCTGGTCTGCCCATCGGTTATCTTGTAGTCGGGCGCATAGTAATTGAACACTGTCGGCGGATAGAAAATGTTCTGACCCAAGTTGGTGGAGACGGTGATCAAGCCTGTTGTGCCGGCGCCCTTTGCGAAATCGGGAGGTACAATTGTGGCTCCCAGTCTTCGCAACACCCCGTTCAAGAAAAGCGCAGGTTCCTTCAGGAATCCGGCCGCTGCGAAGTCTGCATAGGCGTCCCCTCCGCGGGCTTCACTATCCAGCAGAATCGCCCGGATCACGGCTTTCAAATCCCCGCGTGGATAGCTATTGAATACGTTAACCACGCGATTGACGAAGGCCGGGCTGGGGTCGCTGGTGACGAAGTGCTGGATCAATTGGCGGCATACAAGCGGGCCAACGTTGCGGTGGTTGAAAATATTCATCAACGCGCTATTCAAGTCCGACTCGGGTGTTTGCCGAATCGGCAACACCACGCCAGAGAGGATTTGCTTTGCGTCGTTGTCATGGTTGGCGGCGAAAGCAACCATGGGATCGGTATAGTTCTCGGGATTGCCGAACCTCGATACCGTCCCCGGCAGCGGAGCGTAAGTCCAGCCCGTGAAAGAACGGGCAAAGCCCTCTACGATGTCCTGCGAATATGCCGGTACTGGCCGGTCAGCGATCAGAAAAGCGGTTCCGTCATCATGCAACACATTTAGTCCGATGGTGAATAGCTGTAGAAGCTCCCGTGCATAGTTTTCGTTCGCGCCTTTCGTCGCCGTCGGCTTATTGTTGTTCACCATGTCCAGATAGCGGCCCATGGCGGGGCTCAAGGTAACCTCTTTCATCAGGACATCGTAAGTGCCAAAGGCATTGCGCTGAAGAATACGGTTGTACGGTGGAATGGCTTGCGCCTTGAGTTTCACCGCCGAGACCACCCAGATTTGGCCTAGAGCCCACGCCATCCTCTGGCGAAGCTGATCCTTGCCGGTAACCGCGTTGTAGAAGAACGCTTCTTGGACGGGGCGAAGAACGTAGGTTTGCTTGACAGGGTCGGTAAGTGTGGCATCGGGACTGGGGGATGCGGGAAGAGCGATCTGGTCTTCGATATAGCAATCGAACCCGGTAGCGGCCACCTGGGCGACTGCCTCCGCAGTTGGGGCCCAACTAGCCTGAGTCAGGAATCGTGTTGCCGCGGCGGTGCTTACTGCTGCCGGTCTGCAATTTCCTAAAGCAGAAAAGTTGAATGATATCGTCAGAACGATTCCAGCTAGTGAGTAACGGAAGAAGCGCATAGAAGTCCTAGTACCAGGACAAATTCTAGCTTACTGGTGATCAAAAGGGAAGTATTTTGCTGCTTAATATCTGTTCACAATACGGTCTCAGATTCTCTTTAAGTGCGCGCTCTTAACATCCGCAGCGCGTTGAAGGTGACGCAAAGGGTGGCCCCCATATCGGCAAGGATCGCTAGCCACAGCGTCTTGATGCCGAAGGCCACCAGTACCAGGAAAATGAATTTAGTGGCCAGCGCGATGGTGACGTTCTCCAGGATGATGCGGCGTGCGGCGCGTGCGTGACGAAGCAGAAACGGAAGGCGCTTGATGTCGCCACTCATCAGCACAATGTCCGCTGCTTCAGCCGCCATATCGGTGCTTTGGTGAGCCACTGCGATGCCGACGTTGGCCGATACCATCGCCTCGGCGTCGTTGACACCGTCGCCCACCATGGCTACGCGGGCCCCTTGCGCGGCAAGGGCGCGGACAAAATTGGCTTTGTCGCCTGGCAGGATCTCCGCCTGAATTTCTTCCAGGCCCAGATACTTTGCCACCTGTTCGGCGACGGGCCTGCGGTCGCCGGTGAGCATCAACATGCGGCTGATGCCCAGGCCGCGTAGTTCCTCAAGAATGGCCTTCGCTTCAGCGCGTGGGGCATCTTCCATCACTACAGTCGCCAGCAATTGAGCCTCCGAGCCGAGGAATACTTCCATGCCGGGCCCCGGTTCCACAACGACGCCTTTTTCCCCAGCAAGCCGCAAGCTACCCAGCCAATAGCCGCGGCCTTTGATGGAAGCTTCAACGCCGCGGCCGGCGTCGGCATAGAATTCAGCGACGGGCTCCAGGCTTGGGACGAACTTTTTTGCGTGACGCAAGAGCGCGACGGCGATTGGGTGTTCGCTGTTCTGTTCGAGAGAGCCAATGGCGCGCATCGCCTCCTGCCGGCTGCAACCGTTGTGCAACGTAACCGACTTCACTTCGGGCCGCCCGCCCGTCAGCACGCCGGTCTTATCGAACGCGATAGTTCGGATTTGCGCTGCCTGTTCAAGGAACATTCCACCTTTGATCAGCACGCCTTGCCGGGCAGCCGAAGCCAGCGCGGCAACAACTGTAACCGGCGTTGAAATCACCAACGCGCAAGGGCAGGAGATGAGCAGGATCACCATGCCATCGTAGAATCGTTCACTCCAATTTCCTCCGAAGAAGATTGGCGGGATGACGGCCACAAGCAGCGCCAGCATCATTACAACCGGTGTGTAGATGCGGGCGAAGCGCTCGACGAATTGTTCGGATTCGGCGCGGCGCACTTGGGATTCTTCCACCATGCGTAGCGTGCGGGCAAGCGTCGAATCCTGATGGAGGCGCGTCACCTGAAGGTCAAGCACACCATCCATATTCATGGTGCCGGCGTAAACCTGGCTGCCTGGCTCCTTTAACACGGCGACGGATTCACCGGTGAGAAAGGATTGATTGACGCTGGAGATTCCCTGCACGACGTCGCCATCGAAAGGGATGGTATCGCCTGGCCGCACGCGAGCCGTTTCACCAAGCTTCACATTTTCGACGAGCATTTTGTGTTCGTGATCCTTGTGCAGGATGACGGCTTCCTTCGGGGCATCGCCCAGTAAGGAACTTATGGCCTGGCGAGCGCGCTGCATGCTGTAGGCTTCCAGCAGGTTGGCCAGTGCGAACAGAAATGCAACGGTTGCGCCTTCCATCCATTCGCCTAAAAAGCAGGCCCCGATGATGGAGATTAGCATCAACGCGCTCATGTCAGGGCGGAGGGCGGCGAGCGATGTTATTGCCTTTTTCAAGCTGGAAGCCGCGCCAAGAATCATTGCCGAAAGGAAGCAGATCATGGCGGCAAGCGGCGTTGCGCCGTGATGTTCGTGGGCCAACAGGCTGAGTGAAAAATAGCCTTCGGTCCAAACGATTACCGCGATGCCCGCGAGGAGAGCCACGAAACTTGCACCGGCAAAAATCTGGCGCAGATGCATTTGCCAAAACCCTTCGCTGAGCGCGGGGGCGTCGTTCCAGATCACGGCTTTCATGCCAAGTTTCGAGACGGCGTCGGAAATGGCTTCGGGTGCGATGCGGGCTTGGTCGAACTCCACAGTCATTTTGCCGTTGACAACGTCGAAGGCGAGATCGTAGATACCGGTAACGCTACCCAACGCCCGACGCAGCTGCGATACTTCTTCGGCGCAGTCCATGCCATGGATTCGAAAGCTCTCTTTTTGATTGACTGTCACGTTACCTTCTGCCAGTGTGGCGGGTGATATTCTTATTGTAGAAGGCATTTCATTGCGGAATCATCATAAGTTCCATGAACGGCACTCCCACTTGCATGGCGAGGGTTGCGGCCATACGGCCATTCGCCACGGGGATCATACGGATTATTTGCACGACGGGCACCTCCATAGCCCCCACGGCGATCATTTCGATGAGCATGTGATTGAGGTTTCAGAGGCGAACCCAGGCGGTTGCTGGCCGCATTCCTGCGAGAGGCATGTGCACGGACATGTGCATGGGGAAGGTTGCGGGCACGAAGCTGTACCGCATGGCGATCACGTCGATTACCTGGTTGGCGGGCATTTGCATCATCCTCATGATGGGCACTGCGACGACCACGGCGCGGTTGATGTTTTGTAGACTTGCGCTTCAACCCTTTTGATGCGCGGAGTGGTGGTTTGGTCGCAGCGCCTAGTACTCCAGCCTTAATCGTTCGCAAAGTTTGTGATGCGAATGGAACAGTAGTGCAAGGTTTCTTCGTTCCGCCTGACTGAAGTTGGCAGCACTCAATCGAACATGTTCAATTATTTGCGTGGTGGCATCTAAATCCGCGATCAGTTCACGCCGCTCTCGCCTCCATTGAACAAGGTAAAGACGTCCGTTAAGACGCAGATGAGTCTTCGTGTATTCGCCAATGCTTGTCCGTGCCGCTACCGTTCCATCTTCTAACTCAGACAGATGTTCCACATAGACTTCAGAAGAGCAAGGATCCGCCCACCCGTATCCTTTCTTCAGTAGCAAGGCCGATGGCCAAATGTCGCTCTTGAAATCGTTGCAACGATTGCAGGCATAGTAGAGATTAGAATACGCGCAAACTAATTTGGGGAATCGCGACCTCGGACGGAAATGCTCTACAACAAAGTTGCGATCGGAACCCCATCGATATTCCGTGATTCCACAGTATGCGCAGCGAAAATAGAAATCCAGGCGCAGATAAGGCTTGTAACGTTTATAGCTTTTGAAGACCGGAGGAGTTTGCCTACGTTCGATCATTCACGCGGTCTTGTTGAGGCTGGATCGGGATAACAAACGCTCTATTCGCGTCATTGATTCACGGAGCAGCTTCCTATCATACGCTAGAGTTTCAAGGGCTCGAGTATATTCGAGGGGCGCAGTTTCAGCGCTCAGCATACGGTCAATCTCAGCCAGGTCATTCAAATTTGCCTTACTGGCTAGCCCTTGCAGTCGAAGATCTGCTAGTTCGTGGAATCGATTCAAAGCTTTCTTTCGAGCTGATCCGGAGAGAAGAATTGGCTGAGGAGCCCTTTGAGCTTCAACATTAGTAGTCAACACATTCCGAAAACGACTCTTGGCTCGGTGCACCACCACCCTAAGGTAATCCTTTTCGATATCAAATGAGCGACAAACCGCGTCAGTATCAGCCTCTTCCAAAAATAGCATTTTAAGGATTTGTTGGTCCTGAGCCGGCAATTTAGCCAAAGCTTCAGCCAGCGCGCGCCTCTGATCCTCCGTGACGGATTCACGCTCACTATTATGATCGAACGAAGGTGTTGGCTCGGTTTGTTGCGAGTGGAACGTGGATTCTCTCTGGCGTTTGTTGGTGATAGAAATGGCGGATATTAAAGCGATTCCCAGCGCGAGGCGCTGACGTTCATTGAGCGGCTTAGGCTCTCCACGCTTTGGATAGGGAGTCAAAGTATCGTTCGCGCTCCCCTCAGGCCTTGCGGAGACTTTCCTCGATATTTTAGCTTCGTTCGTCAAGGTTACCCGATTCATTTGGATCGTACCATACTTGAACTAACAAACATTAGCGCCGACGAGCCTCCAAAAAGTAGCTGGAAGAGAGCAATAATTTCCACGTCCTATTCCGTTTTGGTACGATATCGAACGAATGCAGCATCTACGGTTATTAATCCTTAGCGCGATTGCGGCAAGTAGCGGCCTTGCCGAAACTAAAGTGTTTTCGGGCTTTACATTGATTGATGGATCCGGCGCACAACCGCTCGCCAACGTCACGATGATCGTTACAGACGGCAAGATCACCGCGATAGGGCCGAAGAATACGATCAAAGCTCCCATACCCGCGCAGACCTTCGACCTGACCGGCAAATTCATTATGCCGGGCATCATCAACTTGCATGGCCACTTGGGCAACACCAAGGGCCTGGTACAGAGCCCGAGCAACTTCACGCGGGAAAATCTTCGGGCGAACCTGGACACCTATGCCGCCTACGGAGTCACCAGCGTTCTAAGCATGGGCGCGGACCAGCCTCTGATCTTTGACGTCCGTGCCGCGCAGCGGGCCACCCGTCCCAGCACGGCGCGTATTTTCACAGCAGGGCGCGGCTTCACGGGTAAGGAAGGTTACCCCACCAAGGCGCCGGGCATGAAAGGGGTGCCGTATGAGATCACGGCCGAATCACAGGCTGAACAGTTCGTTGCCGAGCAGGCCGCGAACAAAGTGGACTTGATCAAAATCTGGGTCGACGATCATTTAGGCAAGGAACCAAAAATCCAACTGAAGCTCTCGAAGGCAATTATTGACGCCGCCCATAAACGCGGGCTGAAGGTCGCGGCGCACATCTTTTACTTGAGCGATGCCAAGGAGCTAGTGAACGCCGGCTTAGATGGATTGGCCCATTCGGTGCGCGACAAACCTGTGGACCAGGAACTGATCGACCTTATGAAGAAGAAGGGCGCCTGGCAAATGGCGGCGACTTTCACGCGTGAAATGTCGGTATTCGCCTATACGAAAAACGCACCTTTTCTGAACGATCCGTTCTTTACCAAAGGCGTCACGCCCGAAGTGGTGGCAACGCTTGGGAGCAGGGAGTTTCAGGCCAAGCAGGATCACGAAGCGGAACTCTATCGCGGATTTATGAAGACCGGGCAGAACAACCTAAAGAAGCTGGCTGATGCCGGCGTGAAGTGGGGCTTCGGCACCGATACAGGACCTCCGGCGCGCTTCCCGGGCTTCTTCGAGCATTTGGAAATGGAACTAATGGCCGAGGCCGGCTTCAAGCCGCTCGATATCATCGGAGCCTTTTCGCGGCGCAGTGCGGAGTTCCTCGGCGTGGATAAAACACAAGGAACGCTAGCCGAGGGCAAGTGGGCTGACATGGTGGTGCTTACGAAAAATCCCGCCGTGGACATAAAGAATACGCGGTCCATGGAAAGCGTCTGGATAGCCGGAAATAAAGTGAAGTAGCGGCGTCGGATTGCATCGCCATGGATCGCCGCACCTTTCTTTCGATGTTGGCAGCGCCGCTTGCGGCAACCGATGCCCCAACGCGCTTCCAGATCGCGTGCATGACGCTTCCTTATTCGGCATTCCCGCTGGAACGTGCTCTATCCGGAATTCAACGAACGGGACATGGGTACGTCGCATGGGGCGTCAATCATCGCGATACCGCAGGGGTGGTGCGCCCGGTGCTGGACGTGAAAGCCCCGCCGGCCGACGCCGCCAAGTTAGCCGCCAAGTGCCGTGACATGGGGCTTGAACCGGTGATGATGTTTTCCACGATACATCTTGAATCCAAGGACGCGCTTGATCCGCACTTGCGCCGAATCGACCAAGCCGCCGCGGCGCGCATCCCATTTCTACTTACCTTCGGCAAAACGGCGCCGGGCGAATATGGCGCGTTCCTCAAAAATCTGAAAGGCATGGCTGCTCCGGCCCGCGCCGCTGGGGTAACCATCGTCATCAAGCAGCATGGCGGCAATACAGGCACGGGCGAAGCTTGTGCAAGAATCGTATCTGAGGTAGGCGAGCCATCCATCAAGATCTGTTACGACGCCGGCAATGTGTTGGACTACGAAAGGAAAGATCCCATCCCGGACATTCGCACTTGCTGGCGGGATGTAAGGGCGTTCGCAATCAAGGACCATCGACTAACGCCCAAGGACGAAGATTGCGGCCCGGGGTTTGGGCAGATCGACCACTACAAACTGCTTGCGCCCGTGATGCGCACAGGCTTGACCATCCCGCTGGTTTGTGAAAACCTATTTGAACCGCTCGTTCCCCGGCCATCGAGCCCAGATGAAATCGACCGTCTGGCGCGCCGCGCCAAAGAATATATGGAAACCGTCGTGCGCGGCCTTAGCGCATTGGAGAGTATCGCATGAACATTGAACGAAGAAGCTTCCTGATTGCCGCCGCCGCCGCAAACGCCGCCGCGCAAACTGGGGAACGCATCGCCACGGGCATGATCGGAGTGGGCAACCGTGGCTCCAGTTTGTTGAACGGCGTGCTGCAGCAGCCAGGGGCAAAGGTGGCCGCCGTGTGCGATATCAAGCCTGACAGGCTGGATAAGGCAGCCACTACTTCCGCCAAAGACAAGCCGGATGCTTACAAGGACTGGCGCCGCATCATTGATCGCAAGGATATTAATGCGGTCTTCATCGCCACGCCGCCTCATATGCATTCGGAGATGGCTATTGCGGCCTTGCGCGCCGGAAAGCACGTGTATTGCGAAAAGCCGGTTGGCGTGACAGCAGATCAGGTCCGCGAAATTGTAAAGGTAGCCAAAGCTTCAAAGACGGTCTTCACGGCCGGCCAACAATTGCGGTCGCAAAAGCAGTTGGGTGAATGTGTGCGGCTGATTCGCAATGGGGCAATCGGCAATGTGATTTGGGTAAAGGCTCAACGCCACGCAACCTCTGACCTGCCTCATGACGGCTCTTCCGGCGATTGGTATTTTGATGTTACTAAGTCGGGCGGATATCTGATTGAGCAATCCGTGCACAACTTAGATTTGTGTAACTGGGTAATAGGCGCGCATCCCATCAGAGCGTGTGGTTTCGGCGGCAACATGATGCACAAGAACGACCCGCCAGGGCGAACGATTTTCGACAGCGGCAGCATGACCTACGAATATCCCGGCGGTGTGAAAATGTCGTTCACGCAGAACGTCTTTCACCCGCGTACGCTGCCGTTGGGCGGACAATACGTTCACGTTTACGGCGAAAACGGAGCAGTTGATTTGATGGGTGGGGCTACGTTCCATCCGATCAATCGAGACGAGAAGCCGGTTGTGTTGGCCGAAAAACAGGAAGAATACGAGCATGCGCACATCACGGCCTTCTTCGCCGCGGTAGTGAAGGGTGAGCCTTCCCCGGCGAATATTACAATCGGCGCAACAGCCGCTTTGACGGCGATTCTGGGGCACGAAGCCATGATCCGCGGCACGGTTGTGAGTTGGAGCGACCTTGGCGTTGAGATCTAGGAGCTTATGGAAAAATGGGGACTGACGAGACTGACATTTTTTTTCGCTACCGCAAGGGATTAACTTTTCTGAAGGGCAATTTGCGAAAAAAAGCTGTCTGTTCCGTCAGTCCCGGTTTTTCCACAAGCTCCTAAGCAATAATCTAAAGATGGAACTCACCGAACTTTTACGCCAAGTTCGGCAAGGCGATTCACATGCGTTGGATTTGCTTCTCCCGCATGTTTACAAAGAACTGAAAACCCTTGCGGCAAGCCAGCTGCGGCGTGAATCGGGAGGTCCCCCGTTACAAACCACGGAGCTGGTGCATGAGGCGTACTTGAAGCTTTCCTCCTTGAACCATCCGGACTATGAAGATCGCACGCACTTCTATGGCATCGCTTCCCGCTTGATGCGCCAGGTCTTGGTGGACCTCGCGCGTGCTCGCCTTTCTCAAAAGCGTAACCTGGGATTGGAGGTCTCCCTGGCTGGTGGTGTTGATCTGGCCGCAATCCAGAGCGATGACCAACTGTTGAATCTGCATGAAGCCTTGAACAATCTGGAAAAGGAACATCCCCGGAAGGCGAGACTGATAGAGATGCGCTATTTTGGTGGGCTTACAGCTGAGGACTCGGCGCAACTTTTGCAAATGTCGGTTCATACGGTAAGGCGTGAGTTGAGGTTCGCCCAAGCGTGGCTCAAGCGGGTGCTGGAACAATGAGCAATAAAAGCAACGTCGAAACCCTGTTCCATGAGTTAGCTGATCTTTCGGAGAAAGACCGGAGGCTTTATTACGACCGCCACCAAACCGGAGACGATGTGCGGCATGAGGTGGAAGAGCTCATTGCCACCGAAAAGAGTACCGGGACACTTGCCGGGCCGGTAGTAAATGCCGTCCGCAAGGCCATGGCTGATTTGGATACCCGGAATGCACCCGAACGCTGTGGGCCGTACGAATTGAAAGAGCTTTTAGGCCACGGGGGCATGGGTTCCGTTTATAGAGCTGAACGGGTCGACGGCGAGGTGCGAATTCAAGTTGCCATCAAACTGATTCGTTCCACCATCAATGATGAGGCCACTCACGCACGTTTTCTTGGAGAGCGCCAAATTCTTGCTTCGCTGACCCATCCCAACATAGCTCGCTTGTTGGATGCCGGTCATATCGCCGAGGAAGGCGGAGGGTTGCGGCCCTACTTGGTGATGGAATTAGTGGAGGGCAAAACTTCAGAGGAGTGGGCCAATGGCCGCGGTGCAAAGGAAATCGTCGAACTGTTTGTTTCGGTTTGCGATGCCGTCAGCTATGCTCATCGTCAATTGATTGTCCATCGAGATTTGAAACCAAGTAACGTTTTGGTGACTTCGAGGGGCGAACCGAAGTTGCTCGATTTCGGGATCGCCAAGCATTTGGACGCCACCGCCACCATGACGCATGTTCTTTTCACTCCGGCCTACGCCAGCCCGGAGCAAGTTAGCGGCGGCATTTTAGGTACCGGATCGGACATTTATTCGTTAGGCGCAGTTCTCTACCGGCTGCTCACAGGGAAATCTCCGCATCAGTTTCAAAACGCGGAATCTGGCGGGATTCAAGCATCCATAACGCAATCACATCCGGACCGCCCGAGTGCGATCAATCCTGACTGCAAGGGGGATTTGGATTCGATCATCCTCCGTTGTCTTCGTAAAGAGCCGGCGGAACGATATGCCTCGGTCGATCAATTACGGGATGATTTGAAGGCATATTTGGAATCGCGGCCCGTTGCGGCTCGTCGCGGCGAATCGCTTTATCGCGCCCGAAAATTCCTGCGCCGCTACTGGTTGCCTGTGGCGGCGGCTGTCGCGATTTTACTGAGTATGCTGTGGGGCTGGACGACAACCCAGCGTGAAAAACGCATTGCGGAGCGTCGGTTTGCCGAAGTGCGGGGCTTGGCAGGCAAGTTATTGGATGTTGAAAACCAGATCCGCAATATGCCGGAAAGCTTGGCCGTCCGCAAGCAAATTGTTGAGACGGTACTTACGTCTTTAAAGGGTTTAAGCGCTGAAGTCCGGGATGATATCAAGTTGCGTACGGAGGTTGCGAATGCTTATCGCCGGGTTGCTGAAGTGCAGGCGCGCCGTAGCCAGAGTAGTTTTGGTTTGCATCAGGACGCGCTCAATTCGTTAAGAAACGCCGAGTTGCTTCTGAGCTCCATCGAGCGGAGCAGAAAGAATAATTCCGAAGCTGCGCTGGAGTGGTTTTATATTCAAAGCGCCTTGGCGGATACACTTTACGACTTAACAAAGGAAGAAGAAAGCGTGAGCACTGCGCGGAAGAACGCCGCGGAATTGGAACGATACTTAAAGGAAATCCCGCAATTGAATGACGCCGAGGAACAAGTTGCTATTAGGGTCTACAGTTCCACGGCCCGCTCTCTTCTGAATGCTGGGTATACAGAGGAAGCCATTCACTATGACCAGCTTTATACAAAAGCAACTAGCGCGCGAGCGGATCGATTGAAAACGCCTGCCGCGGCCGTGGCAGCGGCAAGTTCGTACCGAATGTTGGGTACAGCGCAACGCTATGGCGGCGAATTGGAAGCAGCGCTGGATTCCTTGCAGTTGGCTGAGCAACAATTGCCTGACCCTAAATTAGAAAAACGAGCGCGACGCGAGCGATCGGAAATTTACTTTTATCGAGGGATCATTCTTGGCGAAGTTTACGGACTTAGCCTCGGGAACCATGTCGAGGGCGCACGCTGGCTCCAGGCGATGATTCGCTTACTGCGTCCAATGATTGAGGAAGACACCTCGGATGTGGAAGCTAAACTCAGCCTGGGTGAAGCGTCGCTCAAGCTCGGGCAAATGCAAATGGCAACCAACCCACAGGCGGCGCTCGAAACATTCGATGAGGCCATTAAAATGATGAAGGGAGTTCCAGAATCGAACCGCTATGGTAACGACTACCGGCTTCGAATGCAACTGGAAAAAGCGGTAGTACTGGCAAGGCTAGGAAGGTACGAACTCGCCAATTCCTTGTTGCAAGGCAGCGCCGCGGAAGTCCCCGGATTCAAGAACTGGCCGCCAAAAAAGATCGGCCCCACCTCTCTGGAGGACGCAATTTATAGGGCCCAGGCTGAGTTGGCCGCCGCGGCCGGTAAGAAATCGGAAGCAGTGCGAATTCTGGAAGAAAGCTTGAAAGCGCTTAGAAGTAACACCCATTTTAATCCGCTTGAAGATTTGGATGAAGCCAACCGCATTACGATTAGGCTGGAACGCGCGAGCCAGTTGCAGTTGGAATCAGGTGAAACTGATACGCATAGCACTGAACGGGTTGATCTTTGGAGCAAATGGAAGGCGAAAAGACCGAACAATCCTTATGTGACGCGCCAGATGGAAAGGGCGTCGAAACCTTCTCCTAATTAAAGTTTTTAATCAAGCGCTAATTTTTCGCTCCGTTTCCGCAGGTATGGATAGGAGCGAAACGATGGCACTTAGATCTCTCTGCGCGGTTGCGTTATTCTCAATTCCCCTGTTCGGTCAACTGATTGACCAAACCATGGCGCCTAATCCGGCAGGCGAGGGAATCAAGAAATCAC
The DNA here is from genome assembly GCA_025350695.1 of Acidobacteriota bacterium. Lineage (GTDB taxonomy): Bacteria > Acidobacteriota > Terriglobia > Bryobacterales > Bryobacteraceae > JANXSF01. The sequence continues at coordinate 18,216 of JANXXI010000309.1, read as the reverse complement.
TCAATGAACAAATCGGCGCCGGCCGTGGTGACTGGTCGACCCCGAATTCATCTTCCTTCATCATTGCCAGGGATCCATTTCGGGCTATCCGTAGAGGCAGGCAACTATTTCAACGTAAGTTTCAGCGGCGAGACGGGTCTGGTCCTTACACAAGAGACGGCTCGGGCGACATTGCCGCGGACAATGGAATAGGCGCGGGGTCCACCGATAGCTGCTCGTCTTGTCACGGACGTCCACGGGGGTCAGCGGGTTTCGGTGGTGATGTAGCGACGCGGCCCGATAGCCGCGATGCCCCTCACTTGTTTGGGCTGGGCTTAAAGGAGATGCTGGCGGACGAGATCACCGCCGAATTGCGCGACTGGTTGAGGCTGGCGACTATCGAAGCGACGCTAACGAAAGCCGCGGTTGTCAAACCTTTAACTAGCAAAGGGATTTCCTATGGACGGATCACCGTGCGTCCGGATCTGGTCGTGGATACTTCGGAGGTTATAGGGGTGGATGCCGATCTTCGAGTGCGGCCCTTCTTCCATCATGGGGGCACCATTTCAATTCGAGAGTTCGTAATTGGGGCCATGAACGCTGAAATGGGATTCCAATGTGTTGACCCGGAATTGACTGCGGCCGCCAAAGGGGGCCGCATGGTAACGCTTTCAGGAATGACGTTGGACGGAAAGCTGGACAAACTGGAATCACCCCCAGTAACAGAGGCTCGCAATCAGATGGCAACGCCGATTGTTGACTACCTGGAGTTTTACTTACTAAACTACTTCAAACCAGCAGTGTACAAAGAAACGGCGGAATCGAAGTTAGGACGTACGACGATGGATCGAATCGGCTGCACCTCTTGCCATGTTGCCGATTTACAAATTGATCGTGACCGGCGCGTTGCCGATGTAGAAACGGCCTACGATACCGAGCGAGGAAACATGAACAACCTATTTTCCACCGCTGCCTTGCGGCTGATTACAAGCCCTCTTGACAGTTCTGGTTTTGCCGCCGTGAAGGGTCCTTCTCTGCAGCCATTTCTAGTGAAGAACATCTTCACGGATTTTAGGCGGCATGATGTGGGGCCCGGTTTCTACGAACGCAACTATGACGGGACAACAAGAAAGGAAATGATGACCACCGCTCTTTGGGGCGTGGGTTCCACCGGCCCATATGGACATGATGGCCGTAGCATAAACTTACATGAAGTGATCTTGCGGCATGGTGGGGAAGCCCAAGGATCACGGGATGCTTATGCCGGGCTAGCTACGGCGGAACAGCGGAATCTGCAGGACTTTTTGCAGACACTGATTTTGTTTCCACCGGATGATACCGCGTCGAATCTGGATCCGGGTGATAGGAAAGCCGCGGATTATCCGCAAGTGAAGCATGGCTCGATTCGGCTCACGACCTTGTTCAATGTACCTGCGGATATCGAATAGGCTTGCGGCTGTCCGTGTGGCTTCATGCTTGATAGACTAGCGTCTATGCCAACCTGGCTTCTGAATCGCCGCGCTTTTCTCAAGTGCGGCGCTTTCTCCATCGCAGCTGGCCAAACGCCCAAAGCGCCGCCACCAAACTTCATCTTCATCATGGCCGACGATATGGGTGTCTTCGACCTGGGCTGCTATGGCCAGAAGCTGATTCGCACTCCAAACATCGACCGGCTTGCGTCCGAAGGCATGCGCTTTACTTCCTGTTATGCCGGGGCAGCCGTCTGCGCCCCATCGCGGAGCGTGTTGATGACTGGCCAGCACACTGGCCACACAACAGTCCGGGCGAACGCCAGTGGGCGCACGGGTCAACGGGTGTCGCTCAAAGCTGAGGATGTGACGATCGCTCAAATCCTGAAAGGTAATGAGTGGAAGCACGGCTTCGATGAAAATTACGGCTACGCTACTGGCATTTTTGGCAAATGGGGATTAGGGGATCCGGGCACATCCGGCCTTCCCAATGATCACGGCTTTGACGAATGGTACGGCTTCCTGAATCAGCAGCACGCGCACAATCACTACCCTCAATATCTGTGGCGGAACAAGACGCGTGAAACGCTGAAGGGCAACTTGAACGGCCAGCAGCGGGAGTATGCTTCGGACTTGATGGCGCGCGAGGCGCTCTATTTCATGGATCGCCATCGCTATGAACCGTTCTTCTTATATTTCACGCCGACCATTCCGCATGCCGAAATCAAAGCCCCGGAGTTAGGAGAATACGCAAACCAGCCTTGGTCCGACGAAGCCAAAAACTATGCGGCCATGGTGACACGCATGGACAGCTACGTTGGCCGCATCATGGCAAAGCTTAAAGAAACCGGCCTGGACAAAAACACTTTGGTGTTTTATTGCAGCGACAATGGCGGCGTCTTTGATCCGCGGCCATTCGGTACGATGGGTCCTTTGCGCGCCAAGAAGGGAACCCTCTATGAAGGAGGTTTGCGCGTGCCAATGATCGCCCGCTGGTCCGGAAAGATCAAGCCGGGCGCCGTCAGTGACTATCCATGGTCCTTCGTTGACTTACTCCCAACGCTGGCCGACTTAGCCGGGGCGCGCGGAATTCCAAGAAATGTGGATGGTGTCTCCGCGGCCCCGGTGTTGTTAGGCGGCCAGCCGCGCTTGGCGGATCGGCCTCTTTATTGGGAATCATTCGATGGCGGAGGTTTTAGTCAAGCGGTCCGCATGGGTAAGTGGAAAGGGGTACGCCAGGGGCTCGGCCAGCCAGTTGAGCTTTACAACTTGGAGACAGATCCGGGGGAGGCGAGCGATGTGGCGGGGTTAAATCGCGATATAGCTGAGAGCATGAAAAAGCATATGGATGCCAGTCACGTGGATGCCGAAGAGTACCCAATTCAGGACCGCAAAAAGCGTTGAGGCGGCATACAAATCGGACCGGGCTCCGCAGGGTGATCTGTTCTTAGAAATGCTCCCGGAGTCCGGCGAAGTTCTCCAGCACCAATAATCGCCCCGCACCGCCCGTTGGCCGCAACTCTTCGCGCTCCAGCACCCACGTCCGCGAATGAGGCACGTACGCCGCATTCAACCCAGCCTCGAGCGCCGGATTGATATCCGATTTCGGGGAGTTCCCCACCATCCAAGCTAGTTCCCGCGCCATGCCGCGCAGCACGGTCAAATCAAGATACGCCGCCGGGTGCTTTTCCTTGGTCACCTCAACATGCGCGAAGAAATGCGCCAAACCGGACCGCTCTACTTTCGCTCGCTGCTCTTCTGAACTGCCTTTGGTGAACAACGTCAAATCGTACTTGCCGGCAAGGTAATCCAGAGTCTGCTCGACGCCCGGCAAAATCACCATTGGATGGTCCAGAATCGCATGCGCGAATTCGCGGACCGACTCCTCATCGCGCTTAGCCACGGGCCGTTCCGACAATTGATGCAAGCATTCCACCATGTTGCGGCCGAAGTTAACCGAGCCATAGCCATTTGTCTTGGCGTTCTCGATTTCGATGCCATTCAAATGCTCGCGCACATCCGGACCCTTCAGCGCCGAGTGATCGAGGAACTCCACGAAGCGGTCAAAGGCATCCTCAAAATAGATATTATTTTCCCACAGAGTGTCATCGGCGTCGATGATCAACCGCCAGCTCATTGCAGGTAGCCCCCGGGAATTTTACCGTGTCCGTTGGTGTGCACCACTTTCTTCCTCTGTGCCTGCTGCCGCTTCTCTTCAAGCACGGAAGGGAAGTGCTGGGATAACCGGATCAAGCGATCCTCCTCGCTACGCGATTGCAGCAGATGTTGGCGCACGGACAGGTCATCGGTTGCCTGTCCTAGCTGAAAGCTGATTTGCGAATCGTTCAACCTAGGCTCCGGCAACTCTTCATCCAAGTTACGCAAACTGTAATATTGCCGAAGCACCTTTTGAACCAACTCTTCGGGCGGCGGCGCAATTAACGGGTCGTCCTCGAAGAAACGGACGCGGCCACGCAGGAAGTTGCGCTCGCCATCAGTGGCAGTGATCTCGAAGCGGAATCGGCCTTCGGTGACAATATCCAAGCGACCGTCTTCGTGTTTTAGTAATAGTTCGCTGATGCGGGCCGCGCATCCAATGCCCGCCAGGCCCCGCTTCATCACCAACACAATGCCGAATTCCGTCTCTTGGTCCAGCGCCTCGTTGATCATTTCCTTGTATCGTTCTTCGAAAATATGCAGAGGCAAAGAAGTGCGTGGGAGCAGCACCAAGTTAAGTGGGAATAGAGGCAGTAAGGCTTCACGCATGTTACTATTATGGCGCCCCTACTTGTAAGCATGAAAGCATCCAAAAACGAGACTCCCGGCATCTATCTGGTTGGGTTCATGGGATCCGGAAAAAGCACCATCGGCCGGAGACTGGCAACAGCAGTTGGATGGCGTTTTGCCGACCTGGACGACGACATTGAACGTTACGCAGGTAAGACGATTCCTGAAGTGTTTGATCAAGATGGCGAGGCCGAATTCCGGCGCATTGAATCGGCGATGCTTGAGCTTCGCATCGCGGGAGTAAAATCGGGCGATGCGCTGGTGCTCTCCCTTGGAGGCGGCGCGTTCGCCCAGCGGCTGAACCGGGAAGCGATCCGTGGCTCGGGTTTGTCTGTATGGCTCGACGTGCCGTTTGAGACAGTGCAGCGCCGCGTGGCCGGATTCGCCCATCGGCCTTTAGCGCGTGATCCCCAGAAGTTTCGCGAATTGTTCGAGACCCGGCGCGATGCCTATGCCCAGGCGGATGTGCATATCCTTATTTCTTCTGACAACCCGCAACAAGCAGTCGATGCCATCCTGGCTCTTGAGTTTTTCCGATGAAAAAAAATTACCGCCGCGATGCTGAAAAGATTTTCCGTGCCGCGGTTGCCGCCGCCGATCCCACGCGAGCAGTGCTGGCTCACCTTGCTCTAGATGAAGGCGGCGCTCTTACGGCTGGCCTTCGCCGCTATGATCTCGCTCAGTTCGAGAACGTTTTTGTCATCGGGGCTGGGAAGGCCGGCGCCCCCATGGCCGTTGCCATGGAAAAGCTTCTGGGCAAAAAAATCACGGGCGGCCTGATCAATGTGAAGGAAGGCCATGTCGCTAGGCTTCGGCGTATTGAACTGAACCAAGCTACCCATCCGATTCCTGGCGAGAGTGGTGTGGCCGGTTCGCGTCGCATTCTGGAAATGGCCCAAGCTGCCGGGCGGCGCGATTTGGTGATTTGCCTGATTAGTGGCGGCGCCTCGGCACTGCTACCCTTGCCGGCGCCCGGCATCACTCTGGAAGACAAGCAAAAGGTGACAGGGCAACTTCTGGCATGCGGCGCGACTATTCACGAAATCAATACGGTGCGCAAGCATTTGTCGGCGATTAAGGGCGGGCGTCTTGCGCGGGCAGTTTACCCGGCAGCGCTAGTGACGCTCATTCTGAGCGACGTAATTGGCGACGATCTTTCGGTGATCGGTAGCGGACCTACTGTGCCCGATCCTTCCACGTTCGCCGATGCTTTGCGAATTTTGACTAATTTCGACTTGCTGGGAAAGGTCCCGCGCGGAGTGCTTCGTGTGATCGAGACCGCAAAGCAAGAATCGCCGAAGCCCGGCGACGCAGCGTTTAAGAAATCGCAAAACATCATTGTGGGAAGCAACCGTCTGGCTATTGACGCTGCGGCGAAGACAGCGCGGCAGTTGGGCTATCGGCCCCTGGTTCTTTCAACGACGATTGAAGGGGAAACGCGCGAGGTGGCGGCGATGCACGTGGAAATTGCGCGTGAAGTGCGGGCCTCTGGCCAACCGGTGGGAGCCCCAGTGTGTTTGCTGTCGGGTGGGGAAACTACCGTGACTCTGCGTGGTGCGGGAAAGGGTGGCCGCAACCAGGAGTTTGCGCTGGCGGCCGCGTTGCGCCTTGGCTCAGTACCCGATGCGTTGGTGCTTTCGGCGGGAACCGATGGGACGGACGGTCCCACGATTGCAGCCGGTGCGTTCGCCAGTTCCACAACACTCGACCGCGCTGCTGCTTTAGGCATGGATGCAAACGGATTTCTCAATCGTAACGATTCGTTTTCATTCTTCGAAAAACTTGGGGACCTGCTGATCACAGGTCCCACAAATACTAATGTCATGGATGTGCGGATCATGCTTCTGGGCTAGAGTCATTCGTTACTTCCGGCTGCGAACTAAAGCGACTTCCATCAGCCGTTCGTCGCCTGCGTCCTTTTTGGAGACGATGATCTCACTGTACTGGCGTGTGCCATTCCATACCTGCCGCAGTGCGCAGTACTCGCCTTCATTGCATTGAAACATCAGCCGAGCGGTGTCAGGAGCCGTGCCCACAACTTCGTTTGCGGTGAAGCCTCCCACCAGGGTCATTTTTCCTGTTGCCAGATTACGAATGAAATAGGTATTGTTTCCGCCGGCAATCTTTGCTGATTTCAATTCATATCGCCCAGCGTCCAACTTCTGGCCCTGGGCGGTGAAGGGGAAGCCTATGGTGGCTTTCATTGCATCTTGAGCGAAACCGGCCACGGCGAACGTGGCTAGCATTCCGCCAGCACTCATCATCTTGCGAACTGAATTGATAGTCATTGTAATTCTCCTTTTCGATCTTCCCTTTCGGGTTCGCCATGTTCTGGCTGTGTTGTCTACTGCTTGCGCTATCTACTGCTTACACCATGGAGAGCGCGAATCGCGAAAGAGTCCGCCAACAATGTTTCGGTTGGGATTCTTGCTTACGTTCGAAACAAGTAGCGGGACCTGCTGCCAACAGGTCCCGCTGATACCAAGGTCATGGATGTTCAATTCCCGCTGCGCACCAGAGCGACTTCGAGGAATCGTTCCTCGCCGGAATTCTTCTTGGGGACGGCGATCTCTTTGTATTGGCGCGTTCCATCCCAAACCTGTTTCAGAGCGCAGTATTGGCCTTCAATGCATTGGAACGAAAGTCGCATCGCCGTGATAGCGGTGCTTGCGATCGTGTTTGCGTAAAGGCTGTTGACCATAATCGTTTTTCTGGTGGCCAAGTTGCTAACGAAATAGGTCTTGTTTGATCCGCCGATGTTTGCCGGGCGTACTTCATATACTCCAGCGTCCAACTTGTGGCCTTGGGCCGTGAAGGGGAAGCCAATAGTGGCTTTCATTGCATCTTGAGCGGAACCGGCCACGGCGAAGGTGGCTAGCATTCCGCCAACACTCATGATCTTGCGAACTAAGTTGATAGTCATTGTAATTCTCCTTTTCGATCTCCCTTTCGGGCTTGCCATCTACTGGCTGCTTACACCATAGAGAGCGCGGAAGAAGAAAAAGTCCGCCAATAAATTTTCTCGAGGCGGACAAAGGGGCCTAGCGTAATTTTGATGCGGGGCGAATCGCTGACGCCAGAGATCAGGGTCAAGGATTCCGAGTTCGACTTTTGCCTCTCCTGTAGTTGGCATCGGAGCCTTCTTGCAACTATGCAGCCAAAGCGCCGGTTTGGCGCCGATTGGCTTCGTTCCGCAAACAGCAGACCTTGTATTTACGTCCCGATTTGCAGGGGCACGGTTCGTTGCGACCGACTTTGGCGGCTGAGGGGACACAGGTTTGCGTTGCTGTGCCGACATATTTGGGTTCGTTCCGCTGAATGGATTGCGGCGCCGATTTCGCTTGCGGGCGTGACGGGGCTTTGAAGGCGCGGAGCTCTTTGTGGCACTTGTGGAACGTCCGTTCGGCGCGGGCGCGGAACCTATAGATGCGGTCGATGGTTTTCGAGTTGGTTTCCGAGAGCAGTGGGTCGATACCCGCGACGTTGGCCAGTTCGGCTTCAAGGCGATTGGCGCGTTCGATGTTCCAGGCGGCAAGGACGAGTTGGTCGAGCAAGGCGACCTCGACAATGTTGGCGGGGTTGAAGGCGTAGACGTAGGAGTTGCGGAGGGATTCGAATTGGCGGTGTTCCTCTTCGTTGAGCAGGACGGCGTGCCTGGAGAAAAAGCCGTGCTTGGTGGCGTTGGTGGCGGAGGAGGCTTTGCCTTCGGGGGTGCGGGGGCCGGTTGAGTGCTGGGCGTTGGCCTGATTGGCTTCGATTTGCGCGGGGGTGGACATTTTGATTTCTCCTTTTTCGTTTCGAAATGCAGAAGGGCGGCTGATTCCTGGATTCGGAATGAGCCGCCCTTACGGTATTAGTGTGGCACGGGTTTGGCGGGTGTCGAGGGTGGTTGGGCGGTAAGTTGTTGAGGGCGCTGGGAAGATAGTTGGGGAGTGATGGTGAATCGCGAAAAGGCTCCTCATTTGAGCAGTGTCGTTTTCATCGTTAGGCCGGGTTTTCCGACAGTAGATTGAGTTGAGGCCCTGAAGGTAGTGGGACAATAAAACGGGACTGATCAGGCCCTGTTTTTACAGGGGGGCGTCTATTCAGAAACGGCTTGGTCATGCTTCAATGCGAACGACCCAGGAAGTTTACAGTCACATGACAAGCGACATGGAAACAATAGCGGCAGCCACGATGGATGAAATATTCGGAGCTCAATCGAATAGCGAATTCGTCGAGCACGGGAGAACTGGACGCTCCCCTTCGTCTAAGCGGGAAACTATGACCAAAGTTCAATAACTATTTCGCCCGGCGATGGTGCGAAAAACAAGTAAGCTTTGGAAAATAGACCGTGGTCCCTTGGTAGGGACAAGCGAACATCGTCGACGAACGTCTGGATGCTCCTCGCCGACCTGCTGATTGGCGAGTTGTACATTAAGCCCTGATCAAAATACACCAGCAAGACGTATTCTTGGCAGTCAGTTTTCATTGCTCGATTCTTGTACTTTGTGACCTTCTTGCAAAGTGCATCGTAGAGCGGTCGAGTCATTGTCTCGTAATCGAAGGAATCGACGATTGCTGGGGGAAATATCCAGTCAATGCCTTTCTCCCGTTTTGAGCTTCCCGGAGGAAAGTGCACTGAATTTATGTGCCGACTGAGCTCAGGATATCCGTTCAGTCGATTTATCCGACACCCGGCGGCAAACTGCCAAGATGATTCTGTTGGCCACCGCCGATCTACATCTTTGATTAGATGCCACAGTTCCTCGCGGAACGGGTTTCTCTGAATATTCCGAACCTTGTCCTTCGGGTAAAAAATGACCATATCGAAATTTTGAGAGACATTAACTGGCTGCGGCGTCCCAATCGCCTCCATGATTTGCTTATGGATGATTTCGCGCAACTTCCGAGCGTCCATTTCCTTTTGGTGTATCCATTCGGTGAGTTCAACCCCCAATATCTTACCGGAAAGCGTTGTGCACAGGATGTCTGGTGGGTCCTGCTCGGCAAGAATCCATTTTGCAATTGGCTCACCTGCGAAGTTGGGATGGAGTTGGATGAATGTTTTGAATACAGCCTTCTCTTTGTACCGCTTTGCCGATGAATGATTCATTTCACGCATTTCTCTGATTGTCGGCAGCTAGCAAGTCTGACGTTGAAAAATGAATTTTTGCCCAATCCATGTGCAACTGAGTGAGATGCTTCGGCAAGGATTCTTCGCACTGTAGCTGTCAGATCAGAGTTATGAAGAGAAAGAAGTTACGGTAAAGCATTGAAAGGAATGGTGCGCCCGGAGTGATTCGAACACCCGGCCTTCTGGTTCGTAGCCAGACGCTCTATCCAGCTGAGCTACGGGCGCGCCTAGAGCGGTCTACTTCAGGTTAACACAGCTAGCGCCGCGCCGCTCATGCTTACTTACTATACTCATTCATACGTGGGCTGTAAGTCCCGCCCGTCGCACAATGGAATCATGAAGAGTTACCGCAAGGAACTGTGGTTTGAAGTGAAAGGGCGCCGGGCCTTTTTGAACATAACTCCTACCGTCGAGGAATGTCTGCGTGAATCCGGCATCAAGGATGGACTTGCGCTGGTGAATGCCATGCACATCACCGCCTCGGTGTTTATCAACGACGACGAAAATGGACTGCATCAGGATTATGATGTGGCTCGAAAAGCTCGCGCCGCATGCCCCAATCTCGCAATACCGTCACAATCGCACGCGCGAGGATAATGCCGACGCCCACATGAAACGCCAGATTATGGGGCGCGAGGTGGTAGTGGCGATCACTGCCGGAAAATTGGACTTCGGTCCTTGGGAACAGATTTTTCACGGCGAGTTCGATGGCGGCCGGAAGAAACGGGCGCTCGTCAAAATCATCGGCGAATAGCATTCTACTGCGCAAAGATCGTAATGTCGCGTTTAGCGTCGCCCAACTCCACATGGATAACGTTGAGGCCCGCTGTTGGACCCATGCGCACCGAGATTTCCCAGACGCCAGGATTTACGGGCTCTCGGGAGTAAATAGTTCGCAGGCGGCCTCCACCAGAGACAATCGTAACCTGGGGTTGGGTTCCACCGGTTACTGGCATTCCGGTTGCGTCGGACAACGCGAAATCGATGGTTGTGGTGGCATTGACCGCAGCCGAATCGGCCTGGTCAATGATGTTGACCTTTGCTGGAGCGCCGTTCGTCGAGCCATACCAATAAGCCATCCGCGCCCCTATCGGCGCGTTGTCACCCTTTACTGTTACAAAGCCCTGGAACTCGCCAAGGGCAAGGGCCTTGCCGCGGAAATTCAAGTTGAATTGCTTGGTTTCTCCAGCGCCGATTTCGAGCGCTTGAGTATCCGCCACGGCAGGTGTTAAATCGTTGGTGGAAATGGAAATCCGAAAGGTGTCTGTTCCACCGCTCAGGTTGGTAACCTTGATGGTTTTTGAACGGTCAGGATTACCGTCGCCGACACCAAAGCTGGAGCTTACCGGCGCCAGAGCCGTTGTGTTTTGTACCGCCGCCTCGAGATTCAACAATCCGGCGCCAGCCGACATGACAGGCGCGGTGGAGCCGTCCGGCAGGATCAGCGGCGAGGCGCTGTTTACTAGCAGAGAGCGATACTGCGACGAGGCTAATCCGGGGCGACTGGCCTTCAACAAAGCCATCGCCCCCGCAACAGCAGGAGAGGAAAAGCTGGTGCCGTTAATAACGGTGTAGCCGCTCTGTACGTATTCATCTGAGTCTGGGTACTTGTGTTGGGCCGCTGTGGATACATCGGTTCCAACCGCTATCAAGTCGGGTTTGATTTCCGCATCAACCGTCGGTCCACGGGAACTGAATGGGGCCAGCCGATTGGATACCCGAGGTAACGCGAGGGTGGAAAATTGCACCGTGGCGACAACCGGTCCCGTCTTCAGGCGATCTTTCACTTTCAAGCCATCGTTATAGTCCACCATGATGGCCGGCAACGTTGCCGATCCAACGCTCATATTCGAACGGTCTGGGGAGGCTTGACTCGAATAAACCACGGCGGCAATGGCGCCCGCGGCCTGCGCGTTATTCAGTTTAACCTCGAAAAAACAGTCGCCACGATATATCAAAACGATCCGGTCTTTGAATGCTCCATTGGGTGCGGCGCTGCACAGCTTTCCCTCGGGGTCAGCGGTGGTGGCCCCGTCTGCTATTGTGGACGTGACCGGTTGATCGGAATTTGGGCCGCTGCCCGGTAGTCCAATCAGAATTTGATCGCCCAACAAAACGCCGCCGGTGAATTGGCGCGCGTTGTACGAAGCGCCGGCTGATATTGCCGAGGGTGCGTCAGAAGTTCCCACCGTATAGGAATCAGGACCGCTATTTCCGCCTGCAATCACCACGATCACTCCAGCTGAGGAGGCGCGTTCCACGGCATCCGTGATTACATCCAAATCGGACCGAATGGGGAATGGCGAGCCGAAGCTCATGTTCACGATATCCATGCCGTCCGAGACTGCGTCGTCGAGCGCCTTCAGAATGACGCTGTTTCGGAGGCCTGTCGAACTAAACACACGGTACACACCTAGATAAGCCTTGGGAGCGAAACCCGTAATAGCGCCATAGGGACCAATATTGGTGACGCCCGCCGAAACCATCGCCACCGACGTGCCATGCCCCACACGATCTTCAATGTCGAGGTTCAACGGTGCGCCGTTCAATCTATCATAAGCCCGGCCAACAACGATCTTCTTCGACATTGAACTGCGCATTTGCTCGTCGCTCACGATGGGGTACCCGTCGAGCGCTGGTAACGCGCCGTCCTGAAAACCGGCGTGATCCACATCAATGCCGGTATCCAGAATGCCGATTTTGATGCCCGCCCCGGCCTTATCCAGGCCACCGATGCGGGCCATTGCTTCGGGGACACGATGGATAACGCTCATCACGTCAAGCAGCGGATGGAGTTCAAACACAGGCAGCACGCGAGCCACACCTGGTATCGCCCGGAGAGCCTCGGCATCGGTCCCTTCGACGATAAAGGCGTTTGCAACCAAGTCGACCGAATCAAGAACCTTAGCAACTCGCGCTACGGATGGCCGCATCTTCGCTTGTTGGGCGCGAGCCGTGAAGCGACGCGATGCCATTTCCGTTCTCACTCGCCGGTGATCGGAGGAGCTTACGATCCCAGGGGAGCCCGATAGCTCCACTATGAACTGGTCGGGTACTACTTGCGCTCTAAGTGCAAATGTTAGGGCGAATTGTAAGGCGAAATACTTAAACCGGAACATTTGTACTATCCTCGAGGTTGGTCGCAGAGGACTCGCTCGGCGTGAAGCCGAGCGGGCTGACCAGGGGGTCACGCCCTACTGCACACCACACTGCACCGACTAACTACAAGATCGGCAATAACGACGATTTACTTGCTATTCCGTTGCTGTTTATCACAACCGGCTGCGCTCCCGACGGCGCATCTCCCGGCACAATCACATTCAGCTGGTATAAGCCAACGAAACCAGGGGCCAAGCCACAGAACAGAACCTGAGCGGTACGCCCGCCAATCGTCACAGTAGGTTGAACACGGCATGGCGTCAAACGTTCCGTTGAGGCGGGCTCCCCGGAAGGGGGCGCGTTATCAACAGGGCCAATTCCATTGGCGTACAACTGAGCGACGCCATTGCGCGCCACCGGGTTGGAACCGCTGATCAGCTTGAAGTTACCATCCAATGCGGCAATCACACTTCCTCCTCCGTTCCTTGCTTCACTGTATTCAAACAGAGCGGGAGAGTAGTCGCTTAATTTAAGGTTGTAAATATCACTCGAGAATTCTCCCAGAGTCACCTTCATGTTTACGCGTGCCTGACCTTGGAGCTCCCAAGGCACTTGAACGTTGACCTGGGTGGGACTTACAAAGTGTAGGCGGCCAGCGTAACTGGTTTTTCCTGTCGGCAAATCGAATCCAACGCTGACGTTGGCCAGAGAATAAGGAAGACTTGTAGTGGAATAAATGCGCAAGGCCTCACTCAAGCCGGAGCCGAAGATTGAGATATAGGAACCAGGAGCTGCTCCACTTTCTTCGCGGCCGCTCGCGGCATTCACAACGCCTGCGGCGCGGATCACTGGCCGTTCATAAGTCCGCCCGGGAAACTCAAGAGAGAAGCTCTTATCCTGTGTTTCCAGCACGAACAGTTGTTCACCCAGTTGGGTCCCGGCGACGACATCAGCGAAGGTGATTCCCTCTTCGGTGGAATCGCTAGCCTTCGAGATTTTCCCTCCACCCTGCGCTGCGCGGTAGGCAACCTTAAGATTGTTAACCGGCACGCCGTATTGATCGAGGAATTTGGCTTGGATGGTAAATTCACCACTTGGGACGGATGTCCAGGTTCCGTTTTCGATTGGATAAACATGAAAGGGCTTTCCGTCGCCAACCAGATAAAGGAATGGAATGCGGAGGTCAGCCGCGCCACCCGAAACGGTGACAACTCCATCGTACAGGCCGGGATTGGGAACTTGACCGCTCAGCGTCAGGGTTACAGTCGCCGAAGCCCCAGGCGATAGAGTCACGGCGGAGGAACTCAATGCAAGTGTGGCTCGCAAATCTTGACTACCCTGGCTGCGCGTGATGGCCAGGCGCAAGCTCTGCGACAGATTCGATAAGTTCGTCAAGCGGAATGTTTGGGCCTTGGGGACTTGAGTAATGACGGCGAAGGAGAGCGTGGCGGGCTCGGCGGCGATGTTGGAAGTGACGGCCTTGCCGGCATCCAATTTGCCCGCGCCGACGCCAGTTACTCGGGCGGTGATCGATTTGCTGTTGTAATCGTAATCGATGAGGTTACCGTTGGCTGTGTTCACTACAAGTGATTTGAGCTGGGCCGGTGTGGCGGATGGATACTTCTGCTTAGCCAATGCGACCGCTCCCGCCACCATAGGCGCGGCAAAGCTTGAGCCGGAAACGTTGGTATAGCCGGATGGATCGAAGAACTCACCATTGGGGTCGAGTTTTTGGGCGGCCGTGTAGATTTCATAACCAACAGAGACGAGTTCCGGTTTGATGACCATGTCGACCAGTGTCGGACCCTGCGAGGAGAAATAGGCCACTTCGTCGGCGGTGACGTCGGATTCAAGCAAGGCGGGGTCCAGCGTGGCATTGGCCTGGTTGTTGGACAAATAGCTCTTTAACGCTTTGCCCGCGGTATCGCCGATCAGGGCAATTGGAATGGCTGTTGTATTGACTGCGGAGATTCGGTAAACAAAATCACTTCCGCTCGTTTGGTTCAAAAGCACACCCACCGCACCGGCGTTTTGAGCGTTCACCGCTTTTGTTGCGAGCGCGCAGCCGCCGCGATCCACTAGGGCGAAGGCTCCGTTGAGTGATCCCGTCGTCAGAGCCACACAGGCCTTGCCATCGTTTTGCAGTTTGGAAACGTCTCTCACCGGGGCTGTTAGCGGTTGGGTCAACTTCAATCCGTCAGCGGAGAGCAGGGCGGGGATGGTGGTGAGGACCGCAGGCACGCCAGGACCACCGATGCGGACCGAGTTGAAATAGAGATGGGAGCTTGTGCTGGCGCCTACTGTAATGGCTTCTGGCACGGTCCCGGGACTGTTGATAGTGCCGAGTGTGGGAACCTGATTTCCAGCATCGCCATCGTTGCCCGCGCTGATCACCACCGTCATGCCGCGTCTAATGGCGTTGCGTACTCCATTGGCGATAACGTCACAAATCTTGTCTGGCTTGTTTGTACAAAACGCTTCATTCACGCCGTAGACCGCTGACGAACCCACTGAGAGGCTGGCGACGTCCATGCCATCGGCGAAGGCGTCGTTAAGGGCGGAAAGCACTACGTCGCCAAAAGCGATGTCGTTAACTCCGGGCGAGCCGAACACTTTGTAATTACCCAGATAGGCTTTTGGAGCGATGCCGGAAATGGCTCCACCAGGAGCATTGACGCGCACCCCGGCGGCGATCATGGCGGCGGCAGTGCCGTGGCCACTGCGATCGCGAGGCGTGAGGTCGTCAGGCCGCGAATCGTTAGAGACAAAATTTACCAATTGGCTAACGTAACTGCGCACGGCGATAATCTTACGATTGGCATAAGGGCAATCGGCCTGAACGCACTTTGGGAAGCCGGCGGCCACGGGCAGGGAGTTGTCCTGGAAGGCCGGGTGGGTGTTGTCGATACCCGAATCGATGATCGCGATTTTCATGCCGGCGCCGGCGTTTTGGCTGCCTCCTAGAGCGTTCCAGGCACTAGTTGTGTTAACCAGATCCAGGGCTTTGGCTAAATGCTTTTTGAAGCGTGGCATGCGCTGGATGGACTGTACGCCCGGGAGTTGGCGAAGTTGAGCCGCTTCGGCGTCGCTGGCGGAGACGAAGATGGCGTTGGCAATGATATCGACCGAGCCGAGCATCGGGATCTTGCGGGATGCAAGCGCGGCTTTGACGCCGGCCTGCGAGGCCGCGACTTGAGCACGGGCAGTGCGACCGCGGGCCTGACTGATCTCGGCCCGGGTGCTGACAGCTTCGGCGGTGGAGGGCGTGTCAAGAACGATGGCCCAATGATCCAACCGTTGGGCGAATGCGAGAGGGAATGCGATTGCTACTATGCTAAGGATGCGAGTTATCTTCACGCTGTCTCCGATGCGCCGCCGGTGGGCGTAGTTTCAAGTGTTACTTAACTATTATCGAAGAGTTTACGCGTGGGTTGGTGCAACTTTTTAGGCCTTTGCGAAAAGGCCGGCAATTGACCTCAAGAACCCGACTACTTGCGCACTTTCAGCAGCCTGACGGCAGCAAATCCGAGCCCCAGAAGGGCCATTTGTATCGTGCCCGGTTCCGGAGTGGTAGCAGCCGCGCCGGATCCCAAGACCAAATCGTTGGCTCCGGGCCAGGCGAATCCAGTCGTGGCCGACACAGCGGCAACCGTGACGCTCGTAAGTGGGCCGCTTGCGACGAAGCCTAAAAATGTGCTGGTTGTTGCATTGGTTAAGGTCCTGCTCACGGCGCCAGTGCCTATCGGTGGCTGTCACTATGATCGATTGGTTCGCCAGCAATGCACCGTTCACATCGGTATTGAAGAAGAACCCGCCCAGTGCCTGAACGCTGCTTGAAAAGTTGTTGAAGGTGAGTGTGTCCGCGGCGTTGGACGTTGAAAGCCAGGGGTCGCCCGCCGTGCCCGCCCCAAAGAAGCCGCCGGTGGCGCTAGCAGTGTAACTGTGAACACCCGCCGTGCGATTGATAGGGCCAGGAGTGAAGGCGACTATCGACAGGTTATTGAAGGTGTCGGTGCCTGAATTGGTAATGGCGAGGAGAAATTGGGCTTTCGTAGTGAACACGATTGGGGTCGCCTGCAAGGATGCGGTAAAAATGAAGGCTATGGACAAGTAAGTTGAAAGACGAGCAAAGTTTATAGAAGGATAGTACTATAACTTTTGATTACTTTTTCAAGATTTGTTTGGTACTATGTCCCATTGTTTCATATACATAGAAGTCCTATTAGTACCGGAGCGTTGCTGGAGAGTGAAGCTTACTTCCCCTGTATGTCAGGGCGCGGGTCTGCCACAAACCCATCCCGATTCGGCATCCGAACCCGTGCCAGCGACTTGGCATTCATCACATCCTTCTCACCCACAATCCCATTGAGAAACAGAATGTACGCCACCGTCGCATAAACTTCATTGTGCGTCAACGAACCCGGCTGCTGAAATGGCATCGCGCGGTTCACATAGTCCCAAACCGTCGTCGCATGCGGCCAAAAGCTCCCCACCGTCTTCTTCGGCTTGGCAGTGGCCAGGGTCCCTTGACCGCCCACCAGCGACGGACCAATATCGCCGGCCTTCTCACCGTGGCAGCCCGCGCACTTCAATGCGAAGATCGCCTTGCCCTCAACCGCCGTTCCGGACCCTTCGGGCAGTCCCGTTCCGTCCGGCGCCACGGTGATCCCCAGCGCCCACAGCTCGGACTTCGTCGGCTCGCGACCGACGCCATACCGCGGCGACTGCGCGAACAGAACCGCGGCACACGATAATAGGCTAAGCCTCCACATTCGTCACCGTCCCGTCTCGATCTACTTGCCACAACTTGATCCCATTAAAGTGGTAGCCCGAATTGGAGCCGCGCACGGCAATTAATTGTTCGCGCGTCGGCTGTACATATCCCGTCTCGTCGGTGGCGCGCGAGGCCACCGTCGCCGGTTTGCCGTCCCAACGCCAAGGCAATCGAAACCGCGTGAACGCCAATCGAAACCGTGGTTCATCCATCCGGGCGTCCTGCCATGTCTGCCCTCCGTCGAGCGTCACCTCCACTCTATCGATCCGCCCCCGCCCCGACCACGCGAGGCCGGTCAACTCAAACAACCCCGGGCCCGGCAACTTCTGTCCGCCAGACGGAAACGTAACCACGGACTTGGCTTCCTGAGGCAGCGTAAACAGCCGCGCCTTGCCATCCGGCATCAAGTCGCTGTACTTCGATGTCTCATCGCGAGTCATGTAGGGCTGATCGGTCACATGCAAGCGCTGCAGCCACTTCACCTGAACATTGCCCTCCCATCCGGGGGTCAGCAGACGAAGCGGAAACCCTTGCGATGGCCGCAGCGGCTCACCGTTCTGGCCGTAGGCAATCATCGCATCATCCAGCGCCTTGACAATCGGCACACTGCGCTGCATGCGGCACGCATCGGCGCCCTCGGCGATGATCCAATTTGCGCCCGGCTTCAACCCGACTTCCTCGAGCAGCAAGCGCAGAGGCACGCCGGTCCACTCGCTGCAACTGGCCAGACCGTAGGATCGTTGCACATCCGGTCCGGTCTTGGGCTGCCACTCGCCGCCACTATTGCCGCCGCATTCGAGGAAATGGATCCGCGATACCGACGGCAGCCGTCGAATGTCTTCCATCGTGAGGATCAAGGGCCGCTCCACCAAACCGTGAATCGCCAACCGATGCTGCGCCGGATCGATCGCCGGAACGCCGGCATGATGGCGTTCATAATGTAGCGCCGAAGGGGTGATGATTCCGTAAGTCTCCGCCAGAGGTGTTGAACT
>JANXXI010000307.1 GCA_025350695.1 Acidobacteriota bacterium | reverse complement strand
GCGGTAGTACCTGGCTGGGCAACGGCGGAGTCTATTGGGCAAGGATGCCGCGACCTGCACGTCAGCGCCGCGATCTAGAGTCGCTCGTTCAGTCTACCAGGATAATTACTTACAACACGAAGCCGAGCCGTTTACACAATTAGTTGACAAGCCCTCCGAATCAGCTCTTCCGACCGCCTAGATGTTTTGCCAGCTTATCGAACGACTCCGACCAACCCTGGACGCATTCCTTCTGCATCTCGTCCGGGATCCCCTGCTGGGCTAAGTGGAACCGGCTTGCCTCCTTGCCCGCGGCCTCGAACTCGAACGTGATGGAGATCTGTTCCGGCCATTGCCCGGGCATCCCCGCTTCCTTGGCCGAGATCGCGCGTCCCTTTTCGTCCGCGAAGCTGTCCGTCATCACGATGCGCTCGTTGTCGACGATGTCCTCGAACTCGCTCGTCATCCCGCCGCTTGCGTCCTTGCCCTGGACTTGGCCATTCATGCTGATGAAGTACCGGCCGCCTTCGCGGAAATCTAAGTCGACTCGGTCGGCTTGCAGCCCGTTGGGGCACCACCAGACTTTCAAGACCTCGGCAGTGGCGAGTACCCTGGATCGCGGAACAGTGCTTTCCTGTGATTCCGCCGGCGGACTTCGGTCAAGCGCTGTTGACGCAGCGCGGAAGTAATTCCGGCCTTGACATGTATCCGTAACGGATATATCATTGAGGCATGGCGAAAAACGACCCGGCGCAAGCTCCACTTACCCCCGCGGTGCTGCACATCCTGCTGGCGCTTTCGACGGAGGAGCGTCACGGCTACGGGATCATGAAACAGGTGGCGGCGGACTCGCAGGGCAAGGTGAAGATGGGGCCTGGGACGCTGTATGGCTCGGTGGGGCGGATGTTGGAGGCTGGGCTCATCAAAGAAAGCGATCAACGGGTAGATCCGGAGATGGACGACGAGCGGCGGATCTATTACAAGATCACGGGCGAGGGGCAGGCGGCTCTGCGGGCGGAACTGGATCGGTATCGCGGCGTGGTTACGGTGGCGGAAGGGCGTTTATCGTATGGCAACTGACGTCGACGGTCGCCGTTATCGGACGTGGTATGCAATGCTGCTGCGGCTGTATCCACGGCCCTTCCATGCCCGGTTTGGCGAGGGGATGGAGCAGACCTTTCAAGACCTGTGCCGGGAGCGCCTGGACGCCAAGCGGGGACTGTTCGGGTTCGCGCTGTGGATTGTTTTTGAGACATTGATGGGAATCATGAGGGAGAACACAATCCATATGACGCAACTGAACAAGACGATTCCGCGCGCGGCGCTGGTGGCGCTGGGCCTTTTGATGGCGCCACTGGTGGCATCGCAATTTGTGGAGGATTGGCACTGGGGCGTGGGCGGGTTCGTGTTCGCGTATCTCATGTTCTTCGGGACGGCGTTGGCCTACGGGTTGATTGCGAGAACGATGGGTGAATGGGCGTATAAGGCGGGCTTGGCGCTGGTTACTGGGTTCGTGATGGGATGGACGAACATGGTTCATATCTCGGAGTCGGAAAATCCGGCGAACTTTATCTATTTCGGCGTGCTATGGGTAGGCGGCGTGGGCGCGTGGATCGCAAGACTGGAAGCGCGGGGGATGGCCAAATCGATGTTCACCATGGCGATGGCGTTAGCGCTGGTATCCCCAGTTGGCGTGATGCTATTCCCAGATGTTCGGTCCGAGCCTGGCCAGAATCTTATGCTCGTGCGGGGTGTGTTCGTGACGTTGTTCGCCGCCTCAGGACTTCTGTTCCGGCACGCGAGTTTGGCGGGATCGAAGTAAGACCGATGTCGATTATGAAATCGACGCGATGTGACGATCCTGTTTTGCGGGAAAGGTCATGAACCCGGGAAATGGTGTTTTGGCGAAATGCCAGAGGTTGTGAGTCGCAAATAGCTCATTCCAGACGGTTGCACTTGCACTAAGCTGTAGCGAAATTGGCAAGTACCGCGTGGACTAGGCGAACTAGCCCTCCCAGCACGAAATCTATCCTCACGTTAGTTCAAGCACACACTTGCCGGTCGAAAATGCGCTTCGACGGGTTACAATTAACCCACGCCGCTATGAATCTGATCGTTTCTGACCGCAGTAGAACTAAGACTGGATTGACGCATTTTGCGGCACTCGACGGTATCCGCGGATTAGCGATTTTGCTGGTGCTGCCGCATCACATAAGAGTCATCTCGGAACCGTTCGATACGTTATCGCACGTGTGGGCGAAGCTAGGGGACTTTGCCTGGTTGGGCGTCGAGATGTTTTTTGTGCTCAGCGGTTTCCTGATCACCCGAATTTTGTTGGCCTCGCAGCCCGCGACCAACTACTACACCAGTTTCTATGGTCGTCGAGCGTTGCGTATCTTGCCGCTGTATTACACCGTGCTGGCGATCTGGTGGTTCTTGCTGCCGGTAGTAAATCCCGCATCCGTGCGGGACGGACAATATGGCTACTTGTGGTTGTTCTTGGTCAACTGGACTCAACCTTTTCACGACAGCGGCAATGGAGTAGCCCCCTATTGGTCGCTTGCCGTCGAGGAACAGTTCTATCTTTTTTGGCCGGTTCTGATTCGCCGCTTGAGCGCCAAGTTCGTTTTTATACTCTGTTGTGGATTGACGGTGGCCGCATTGGGGATTCGCACTGGGATGCTCACGACGGGTTGGCCGGATGAAGCTGTCTACGAATGGACCGTTTGCCGTATGGATGCATTGGCGCTGGGCGCGGCAGTCGCCGCTGCCTTAGCCGTACCCGGCTGGAGAGAAAAATTGCTCACCCGGTCGAGGTGGCTGAGTTACAGCGGCGTAGGGGTGTTCCTTTTGGGCGCTGCCATTACGAGGCTGTATCAACAGACGGGTATATTCGCCATGACAGCCGGTTACACAGTGGCGGGTGTCGCGTTCGCGCTGTGGGTACTTGTAATTGCTCTGGGCACTAACCCACCGTTTGATTGGGCGTTGCGCTCCCCTTTCCTTCAGAGCGTTGGAAAGTATAGTTACGCGATGTACGTGCTGCATGTGCCGGTGACGATGACGTTGGACGCGGCGTTGAAGGCAATAGGTTGGACGCCAACCATCGACACTGTCTGGGCCGATGTCCTGCGCGTTTGCTTGTATTCCGTCATCGCCTGGGGCACGGCGATGCTCTCGTACCGGTTTCTTGAGGCGCCTGCTCTGCGCCTCAAGCGGTACTTTGAACTCTTTTATCCGGAGTCTAGCCAAGCTAAGGCGTATTTGGTCCGCGCGAACTGAGGTGGCTTCGGCGAAGCAACCTTTGCGCTAACTACGATCCTTAGGCTTCTTGGGCCCCTTCCGGTCGAGTTCCTTCATCTTATCTTGCACGAACTCATGCGGGCTTTGCGGTTGGGGAGTGGGGTCGGGATTCTCGATCCACTCCGTCAACCGTTTGGCCCGCTCTTGTTGGGCGCGCTTCTGTTCTTCTTCTTTTGAGTCGGCCATACCTTCAGGCTAGCAAGGCTTTGATCTCGGTGTGCAGGTGATGCGCACGGCCGACGGAGGACTTTGGCGTCCCGGAGCTGGCAACGAGGGAGGCGTAGTTTTTTTGGACCTTGACTTTTTGCGCCCTGTCCGGCGGAGTAGTCAGGGAGTCAATCATTTCGCGCGTACTCATGCGGGAGGCTGTTAGTATGCCGAGATCGCGGAGCGCGGGCTTGGGGCCGGAGAACCACGTGATCTGATACCAATGATCATCCACGGGGTTATGCCAGCTCAGGTAGCCGCCATTGAGCACTTGGCGCGGCTGTTTAATCACGCCGGTGAAGCTGTAGCGCACGCCGACGGCGGCAATCGGATCGAAGAAGGCGGGTGTGTAGAAATCGGATACGGCAACGTCGTTGACGGTGTATTCAGACGCTTCCGATGGATCACAAACCTCAACCAGATACTCGACGCGTTTTTGTTTCTTGGCCTGCGCCGGAGCCTTGCCAGGCACCAAGCGCTCGCCGAAAGGGTCGGCCAACATCTCCAGGCATTCGTGGCTGGCGGTTACTGACCAAGCCTCCGAGGCTTGGACGAGGGAGAATGGCTGCCCATTTTTGTCAAGATGAATCCCTTCGGCCTTCTGGGTCTGGCGGACGTCGTCACGGACAATGATGGGCCAATAGCCAATGGGAACGTCTTCAAGCGTATCAAAGGCGTCTACCGTCGACTGGACGTTCCAGATGGGCCCGAAATCGCGAGTGGCTTGTTTTTGCAGCGCCGCGCTTACTTTGGTGACATCGCTCAGCGAGATGCTGGCCGATTGAGAAACGAGAGCAACTTGAACAATCATAAATCTCCTCTGTCTTACTAGTGACGCCAGGATGCTTAGCGTTTCATAGGCGACACAGTTAAGTTAACACCATGCGGGCGCGTGCGCTTACATCGGGTCCACAATTGCGAAGGCAATCAGCCCTAGGCGCCTGAGATGCGATAAGCTGATGAGCGTTGGGAGATTCGCTTGACCTTTCTTTGCGCCTTACTGTTTTTCGCCGCCGATTGGGATACGCTCCTCAATGACGCTCGTACTAAATATGCCAAGGGCGACTATGAAGCCGCCCGCGTGTCGGTGGAAGAATCTCTGGGCCTCACCGGAGGCATGCCGCCTTACGATCCCAAGCGCTACGAACTGAGCCGTCTTTCGGCCGAAATCCATACATCTCTTGGCAATTTTACGGAGGCTGAAAGCGCCTTCCTTCAATCCATCAACCACCGCGAGCATGCTTACGGGATGAAGCACGCCCTGGTGGCCGACGACCTGACAGCCTTCGCCATGATGCTGCGCGCCAAGCCCGAGCCGGACCGTGCTTTGCTGGTGCTGGATCGTTCGCGGCAGATCCACTTATTGGAAGGAATTTCTTCGCCTGCGCTGGCCGATGATTACAGCCGCATGGCTCTTATCCAGATGGACCTGCAAAACACCGGTTTGGCTGCTTCGCTGTTGGAACAGACGCTGCAGATTCGTGAGGCCACGCTGGGAACCGGCCACCCTGGCTTGCTGGCTGAGATCGACCGTTTGGCTATCGCGTATATCAATGGGCGTGAATACACAAAGGCGGAGGGTTCTTACCGCCGGGCTTTGGTGATTCGTGAACGGCACTTTGGCAAGGATTCGCCCGAAACGTTGCAGAACGTTGAGGGGCTTGCGTATGCGCTGTTCGGTTCGAAGAAATTCGACGAGGCTGAGAATTATTATCAGCGGCTGCTGGCGCTATGGCAGGCCTCGGCGGGCAAGGAACATCCGATGGTTGCGACTACGCTCGATAAGCTCTCGCTGCTCTATCGGGAACAGGATAAATGGATCGAAGGACAGCAGGCCGCGGATTCGGCGATGGCTTACCGGACACATTTTCATGCCGCTGGGTTGGTGAGGGAGGCCGGTTTTCTGTCGTCAAAATCGAAATTACACGAGGCGCGTGTTCTGTACAAGCAAGCTTTGGCGTTGCTTGACTCTAAGCG
>JANXXI010000305.1 GCA_025350695.1 Acidobacteriota bacterium | reverse complement strand
AGCAGACCAGCACGGGCTTATCGGGGTGGAGCAGAAGCGTGCGGAGTTTGGAGAGGTCGGGGTCGCGGCCGAAGCAGGTAGGGAGTTGCGGTGCGGTTTCAAGCGGCACTTTCAGGGCAGGGTTTTGCTGGTTAAGACGGTCGTAGATCAAGCGAACCAACTTGTCGATACCCGGAATTAAGGATGTATCCTGCTTGATGTCGGAGAGCAGCGTGTCATGGAAAGCGGCGTTGGCCGCTTCGTGCGTCTTCAGTGTTTCGCGAAAGGCCGTGTAGAAGATGGCGGCGTAGTTGTCCTCAAAGGAGTTTTCGAGTCGCTCCGGTAGGGTGTGGGGATGGGCCAGGTCACGCATGTTTGCGAGCGCATCGCGGGTGAGATCGGCGCGCAGGGTGGAAAGCGGGTTGTCGTTTCGGGCGAACAGTTCTTCCAGATTGTTGTAGGCCAATTGCAAAGCGCCCGTTCCCAGTTCCGGCTTGGGAACGGCCGCCAGTTGCAGCAGCTTGGGGTAAAGTTGAAGCACCAGTTGCTGGGCGGCTTGGCCCTGGAGTCCTTGTGTTCCGGATTGCCCCGAAGGAATGGTGCGGTAGAGAAACTTCCAGGCTTTCGCAATGAGTTTGTTCGCGATCAGGTCGGCGTCGCGGAGGGGTTCGCCATGTTGCGCGCCGAATTCGGACACCAGGTGAAGGGCGGCAAGGGCGGCTGCTTCGGAGAGGGCTTTTTGTAGATCGTGATTGACGCCGATAGGGCCGTGTGCCGACAGGTTGTCCAACCTTAAATAGGCTTCCCGGCAAAGGCTGGTGAGTTCGTTGCCCGCCACGTTTTTCAGAAGCTCACCCAGCACGCCTTCGCCAAACACCGCACCTTTCTTGGTTAGCTGCGCGGTCAGCAAAGTAGTAGCAGCGGCGTAGATCAGGCCGGGGACTGGCATATTTAGAGATCAGTCTATCAGATGGCGGTTCGCGAAAACGAAGCCAAATGTTGCGATCCCGTCGCTTCCTGTACTCGATTTCCCCTGTTTTCAACCACTTGATCCTCAGTGAAAAACGAACTCGATTGCGCCGTAAGGTAGCTTATGAGTTGTAGAAAGCAAATCCGGTCGAACTGAATGAAAATGGCCCGCATGCTCAGCCCCACGCTGAACAGCGCCACAAGGAGGAGAATCCCGCGACCGCTGAAATACAGATTGGCGGACAAATCTAAATCAAATGCAACCGTTGAACTTGAAACTGGCGATTCGTGTTTGCCAGTTGAAGACGCCGTCGGTGGTTAGATACTCGCCGATGTACCAGAAAGTGCAATCGTCAACCGGATCAACCTGCATGGTGGTGTAGTCGCCCCAACGGGTCAAGGCGGATCCACTGGAACGCACGGTTTGTGAACCAGTGCCTGTGACGATGGTGCTTTCGCCCTGCAACAGATTACGAATGTCACTGCGATAACGGCCTGCGATCCGAATTGACGGCTTCAAGTTGTTGGTTGCGTCAACCACGTTGTAGCCGATCAGAATATTGCCCATTTTATCCATAGCCGCGGAACTCATCCAACGATCTCCCTTGGCTCCTGGATCGTAAGTTGCATTCTGGTAAATGGCGGGTGAAGTGGAAAAAGGAGCACGGATTTCATACCAACGAATCGCTGAGCTTCGGGGGCCGGAACCATCAGGGTCGACCGCTTGAGTTACCACGATGCTTTCCTGCCCACCGCGATTGCGAAAGGCTAAGCGATACATCAGGCGATCCCCGATCGAATCTAAAAGCGTGGATGTGTTTGGCTGCGGGATGCACTCGCCGCCAGTCCCGTTACAGGCGACTACGGTGGGACCTACCGGCAATTCGATATAGGTGCCGGGCGCGCCGCCCAGTCCGTTAGTGACCGTAATCGTACCTGTCGAAAAATTGGGCTTCACCTTCATCAATCGAATCGATGTGCCGCCGAAAGAGAATCGGGCCACAATGTTACCTTGGGATGAAGTCGTTGGAAGTGTTGTGCCGTCAAGATCGGCAGGGAGGAACGCAGCGCCACCGGCATAGGAACCAGCCGGGGCGCAAAGCGTAGTGGCGGTAGGATCACCGGCCAGCATTTTGATGCGGTCAGAAGCACACAGACCTGCGCCCAAGCTTGCTCCGCCAGAGCTATACATGTTGTAAGTTGTATAATAGCCGTCCGGCCAAACACCTAACTTACCGTAGTCGTTAAATCCGACGGCGGAAAAAGAAATGGAATAACGGTAGTAAGTTCCGGTGGGATTATTGGTGGTGGAAACCGCCACGCATTGATAAAAGGGGGCGCTGGCGCTTCCCTGGCCGTTTACCGTGAAAGCGAACTGGCTTAGAATCCAACGGTCGGCCATTTTATCGTATTGCAAAATCGGGTCGCCGCGATTGGTTGAGGCGCAGATATTAGTCATTCCGGTGAATAGAGTTTTTCCGTCCAACGGGCCAAGCAAGGGCGTTCCATTTTTGGAGAAGACCACGTATTGGTTATTCACCCAAGCCACGATATGATTGGGGCCAACCGCCATGGTCGGATCCGCTGGAGTGCTCGTCATGCTGAAGCCAGCCAGTCCGGCGCCGGGGCCTTCAAATGCTGAACCAGCCGCCGCGGCCGTTCCTCTGCCAGTGCTGATCTGCTGATACGAGGCAGGGGCCAAGGATCGAGGAACAGGACCGGATGGTAGGTCTGTATCTCCGACGAGGGGACCGTGCTTTTGAATCATTTCCGTTGCCACGTAACCCGATACCGGCGTCGGCTGAAGAAGAGACAGAGCGTACAGGCTATCTGAGACGCCATGGTAAGTCATCGGCAGAACTGCGGTATTCTGCTGGGCCAGCAGGGCATGTCCCAAAATGGTTGGGAAAATCGCAAAGAGCAATCGCTTTCTCATCGTAAATTCAGTCCTTCTTTCGGCCATAACTCTATTTAGCTATGAAAGCTAGCGTTCAATCAATCCCTCTTACGGGTTAGTCCGGTCGTGTTAGTCCGGCGAGTTAGTACGACGTGACAATCCAATTAAGACGAGCGCTATCCCACCTAGTGCGAAAGTGGCGGGCTCGGGAGTCGCCGAGGAAGCGGTTCCGTAGAGTTGAAAAGCCAACTCCTGTTCATTCGTGGACCAACTGGTTAGCGGATTTAGGCCCTTCTCCTGACCGAGGAATGCGGTCGTGTTCGTGTCAGCCGCGCTCCAGTAGTAATCCGTTACAGTCGTTGAGGTGATTGCGCCGTTGTGAAGCGTGAGCCAGTAAAAGCCGGCCGACAAGTTGTTGACGTTCACGGTGAGATCGTTTTGAAACTGATTGTAATTCGTACCTGCGACGGAAATGGCTCCAGCCTGCGTGCGAGCAGGGCCGGACGTTCCAGAGGCGACGACGTTGTTACCGGGAACGCCGCTGTTGTTGTTACGGATTTCCCAGAAGATACTATTCAGGTAATCGGCCGAAGAAAGTTCCAAGGTCCAGAATCGGATACTGGAGATGCTCGAAATTGAGGACAGGAGGAAATCCTGCGCCTGTTGGGTATCGGATAGGTTGCTGCCGGTTGGGTTCGTAACAGTAGGGATCCCGTTGTCAACAATGAGGGCGGCATGGGCTGGGGTAAATGAGCCGAAAGCTAAAACAGCAAGCCCCAGCCCCGTCGCGAGACGTGATTTTTTCATAACTAACAATCCTCCGAAATGCACAACAGAACCCTTGCATGAGTTACAAGGATCCGACTCCAGCAGCGCTTTGGGCAATAACTAACACCCGCGCCTTTTAGTTGTCGAACGAGTCTAGATTAGCACAGGAACTTAGCTTTTCCTATGAAAAGAGGGGGGAAAGAGGACCAGTGCGTGGTACAAGCGGTACTACGGGAAGTACTAGGAGAAGAGTAACTTGGCGGAGAGTTTGTAAGTACTTTGGAAGTGGGGCTAGCCGAAGCTAGCCCCCATGTTACTACTGGAAGTTCACGGTTTTCAAGAACCCAACCAAACCGGAGAAGAGGGCAGTATCTATCGTCCCGCCCTTAGTTAGTGGGGCGGTGAACGAACCCTTGGTTGGGTCGGTAATCATTTCGACGCCTGCGAAAGCAATGCCGGAGCCATCAATGATACTCCCTGAGGAAGCGGGCAATTGCGTTAGTACGGAGGCGGGTACGGTGAATGTTCCGGCGCTGGCATTGGCGAGACAAGCAAACGTCGCCGTATCGAAAGCGGGAGCGGATGAGGTACCGCCTGCCCGCACGCCGGATGCGCCAACGATCGCTACGATGTTGTTGCCGCCGCCCGTTCCACCGGACCACGTGAAGGTTTGTCCAGCGGCGCGGTTGATGTTGTTGATGGCCGCTTTATTGGTCCAATCGATGGGGGAGGGCATGGCGAGGATAGCACTGAATGCGCCGACATCGGGTCCGCCAGTTCCTGTGACAGTGTAGTTGCCAGCCGCAATAATAGCAGTGGGCGCTGGACCCGGGAGCCCTGGGATTCCGCCAATCCCGGGAGTGCCAAGGGTTTTCAAATACGATTTATCCGCGACACGCGGGATTGCGATGTTAGCGGCATTTGGGCCATTGAGCGTAAGCTGAGCTCCGGCGTCAAGGAACAGGGCTTGAATAGTTGGGGCAACCAGCTGATCCTGCGTGGCAATCTGCCTGTTGACAATGCATTGGTCGATTCCGCTGACTCCCTGCGTTCCGCCAAAGCCGGAGAGGTTACCCGTTCCGTATTGAGCAAAATTGGCAGTAGCGCTTTCGCTGGTTGTATCCAGCGTTCCAAGGCCTGGCACGCTGATGGTAATAGTCGCCTTGTTGAGCAAGATAGAGCCCAAGGTCAGAGTGCCGCCTTGTGAAATGGAGCGTAACTGGCCTTCGGAAAGAGAAGGGTGGCTGCAGCCGTTTTGGCTTTCGGGAGCAATGGACAGTGTAACTGTATTACTGACCGTTGAGCCAACCTTCACACTGGCGGGTACGAAACAACCCTGAGCGACGTTAGTGGGTAACGTGAAGTTGACTTGATCGGTTCCAGGCAGCTCGGATGCTCGGCCAGCATAGGCAGGGGTAATTTCCTGTCCTCCAACTACAACTTTAATGTTGGCCGAAGCGGTTTTGTCTCCCGAGGTTCCGCCTGTCGAATCGGATTGAGCGTCGGCTCCAATGCCGGTCCCATAAAGGACGATTACCTGGCCGGGACGCGCGGGGGCGACAGTGAAGGAGCCCAAGGCGCCCGTGGTGAAGCGGTTCAGATCAAACGCGGAGGACGAGCGGAATTCCTGCGCCTGGGCCTGTCCGGCGCCTGAGCTATCGGCACTAACAATCCCAAACCCTTGGGCGGTAACGGTAGTGCGGCCTGGAGCCGAAGTGGCGCCGTTATAGGTAACGGTGAGGTTGTAGTCGCCAACAGGAGTGTTAGAAGGCAACAGACCAGCAAGTTGGTTCTTGGTTGTGTAGATCATGAAGGCATCCACGGCCCCGCCACCGGAAACCGGGGCTAAGCGGATCGATGCGTTGCCGAGGGAAGTCTTGATGGGCAGGGAGGCATTTTGAACTACAGCATCCCCGCCGAGGTTGGTTCCAAACACGACGAAGATCGAACCTTGGGCGATTTTGGTGTCATAGCTTCCGGCGTTTCCTACCAGGTTCGAAGATCTTAGAACGGGTTGCGCCATCATGGCGTAACTCGTTAGCAGTAAGGCAAATGGTAGAGATTTCATATTTTTTTGTTTTGTTTTCCTTGGGGGAATTTTAGACGGACATCACAGGGTTACATCCACATAATAGCAGTCAGGTTAGCCCGGATTAGCCGGTGGGGCTGATTAATAAAAGTGCATGATGCCGACAGCTAGGTTTTTGCGAAATAGAGGGCACAGGCGCGCTCTAAATCGATCGGGTTCGCGCTTATCTCGCGAGTCTCGTAGCTGGCTATGGAAGTGAGCAGGTTGCAAATATCGTTGGGGTAGCAAGCGCGCAATTCCGTGCGGCCTTCGCGGAGGCACAGACCTCTAACGAGCTCTGGAGTGCCTGGAGTGAAAGGCACGCCGCGGCCGTAGAAAACTCGTTCAAAGATTTGGTCGAACTGCAGAGGGCTTACCGCTTCCACATAGATCTTGTTTTGGATTCGGCGAAGGAATGCCTCATCGGCCAAGTCACTGGGCTCGAGGTTGGTGGAAAAGACAACCATAAGCTCAAACGGGATCTGGAACTTGACGCCGTAACGTAGCGAGAGGTAGTCCACGCGACGGTCAAGCGGCACAATCCAGCGATTGAGCAGGTCGCGCGGGCTGATTAATTGGCGGCCGAAATCGTCGATGATGAATATGCCATTGTTGGCCTTCATTTGGAGTGGAGCGGAATAGATACCCGAAGCTTCGTCGAGCCGCAATTCAAGCATAGCCGGCACCAATTCCCCACCGACCACAATGCAGGGGCGTTTGCAATAGACCCAACGCTGGTCGATCATTTCGTTTTCGTTCGGGAGCAGTTCATGAACAACCGGATCGTACAGGCTGATCACCTGGTTATCGACCTCCACGGCATAGGGAATCAAAATCCCGTCGTCGTAGATGCGCAGCATGCGCTCCGCAAGGCTGGTTTTACCGTTTCCAGTTGGGCCATAAACAAAGATAGAGTTTTGCGAGATCAGCGCGGGCCCAAGTTGATCGAGCATCATGTCGGTAACGATCAGATCGCTAAAGCATTGGCGCAGACTTTCCCGGTCAACCGAAACCTGTGCGGCTTGGGTTTTGGTAGCTTGATAGTAATCGTCCAGCGAAACGGGACAGGCGCCGGCATATTGATTGAGTTGCCAGCGTTCCGATGCATACTGCCGGCCAGCCTGGGACAAGATGAAATGGTAATCATTACCCTTCATGCCCTTTACTTCCAGAAGTTGTTGCGCGCGCAACTGACGGAAGGCAACATCAACGATGGCCATGGAAAGGCGCAGCTTCTTGCAGAGATTTTCAAGCGTGCTCTGGCCTTCAATCAACATCCGGCGCAGAAGAAGGTCAGTAACTGAATTTTCGGAAATGCCGAGTTTCTCGAACGTGTCCGGAATGGGGGGAGTAAAGTACTTCGGGCCTTTTGCGTACATTCTGATCCTAACGAACAGATCGGCGGAAGTGGAACTAATCTGTAGGGTGGGCTATTGACTCCGGGGGGCTGGGGGTCCCCCCGGAGCTTGGCTTGGACAGGCCTACTTGAAGGCCTTGCGAAGGTCGGCAACTTCGCCAGCCAACGCGTCTTCCTGCGAGTAAGCGCCTCCGTGTAGCATTGTTTTTGAGTCGCCAGTGCAGTGTTCAGGAAGTTGCATGGTGCCACAGCAACGCGAACGGTCCTGTGGAGCCTTGTCTGATGGGTACTTGCACGCTTCCATTTGGAGCAAGTCCGCGCCGTCCGTGAAATTAGGATTGGTCAAATCAATCCTGCCCTCCATCATGGCGGTCAGCGGTGTGGGCGACACAACAACTTCGCGCACTGTGAACCGGTTGCGAATGAAGGTGCGATAGATTGGCGGATCGCCCTGAGCGTTGGAGATATTGAGCATCTTGTTGGCGATATCGGCGTAGGTTGCGGCAGAGGCCGGAGCCGCCACAATTGCATCGACCACCAGCTTGCACAACCGAGAGGAAACTTCGAGCAGGACCCGCGCGGGATCTTTGGTTGAAGCCTGGAGCGCTTTCTCGAAGGCGAAGATGTCGGCCAAGATATCGTAGATCGCGCCCGTGAACACTTGCGATATGGCGTGAACTTCATTGCTGACCTGACTTAACTTCAAGTCATTGTCGGCGTTTCGCAGACCCAAGGGGAGACCCAAAGCGGAACCGAACTGTTCGGCCAGCGCAGCCAGGAAATTCTTGTCATGCAAATTAGCCTTGGTGAGCGCCACCGCCGCCTCCACTTGGTCCAATTGAGAACAGGCGAGGAAGATGGCGGTTATATCGCCGAAGGCTTCGTGCAGTCCACCGGTTTGCGGTGGATTGCCGGCGGCAAGCCATCCGGGCTTCAGCCCATCAAGCACCGCATGGCCGCATTCGTGGGCGACGATATCCAAAGAGCGGCAGGTAAACACTGGCGCGGCTGCGCCCGACGGGGTGAAGAAGAAGAATTTCAAAGCCTTCTGTCCGCGGCTGTAGAATGCGTTGGGAGTTACTCCGGCTCTGGGGAAGACCGAGATTGGATCCGTATTCCCGGCTGTGTTCCAAGCCCAAGGTAAAGGAGCCCCACCTCGGGTCCGCTGGTACATCGTGAGCGTTTCGCGGACTACGGCGAAACTATGGGCACAATCGAATTCAGCAGTTGTGGGGACATAAATGAAGTCACGGTTGGTATTGGCGTGTACAGGCGTGGTCCCGGCCAAATCGGTTATGATACGGCTGTCCCTGGGGCCGTCCAAAACTAGCGAGGGGACGAACGTGAGTCGAACTCCAGGGTCGGCGACGGTTGGATCCTGCTTCCAAATCATAAAACGGGAACCAAACACCAAGGGGATTGGAATCGGGATTGGAATTGGAGACGGTACGGGGGAAGCACCGGCCGAGGAACGGCGCGATAACAACGAAAGCGTCTCGTAGAACTGAGTGGACTGTTGGGATTGCGAGGTCTGCGAGGACTGTTCGATTGTAGTTTCGCTAATGGTAGTAGGCATGCGAGGGTTTTCTCCTTCAACTTGTAATTTAAGACTCTGGCCAGCCAGTAAAAGCTAGCCTTAAAACTCAAGGTGGGGGCGGAGTAGGGGATTTGGCCTCGTGTGGGAGGCAGCCTCGCCCTAGAACCGTCCTAGGTTTCTGAGAATGATGTGGAGCGTTGCTCCACGATCCAAGTAAAAAGCTCAAGCCCGGAGCATCACATCGTCAAGTGTTAGACCGGGCAAATTCAACTGTTATCAACACTTAGAGTGTGCAGTACATCCGTTTGCAGCGAGACTGAAAGTTTGCGGGGGTGACGAAACTAAAAGGTGGGGCTTCTGTTACCCCTAATGGGAGGGCGAAGCATAGACATCCTGCTGTCGAGCGCGTGAATTCAATTGTCAAACGAGCATGAGGGGTGTGCCTCACCCACGAGCATGAAAATTGCCGGTTGCGCGAGATCTGCGATGGCAGTAGGATGCAAGAAGCGTAGCGAGTGAAGACCGAAGATCTAAATGGCGGGAGAACCCCGATTATCAAACTGGTCCGGCCGGCGGATATGGACCCAGGAATGGTGCTTCGAGCCCGAAAGGCAAATTGTTGCAGTTTACGCTGGCTGCTCGTTAGGCAGCTAGCAACAATAACATGGACAGTTATGCCTTCACGCCCGGAAGGATGGAGTAGTTCCATTCGCCGTGGAATGCGTCTGGCTTGAGGCGAACGCGTTGCAGGGCTTCATCGGATACGGTTTGTCCCTTGGGGT
>JANXXI010000295.1 GCA_025350695.1 Acidobacteriota bacterium | reverse complement strand
CCCCGCTCGACCAGATCAACGAAGCAAATGTTAAAACGTTGAAGCCGGCGTGGGTCTATCAGGCGAACTCGCTGCAAAAGTTCGAGACCACACCGTTGGTTGTCGATGGGGTGATGTATATTTCCGAAGCGCCGAGCAATGTCACGGCGCTTGACACACGCACAGGTCGTCCACTATGGAAGTACCGTCGGCCGCTGCCTGGCGATCTGCGAGTTTGTTGCGGCCAGGTGAACCGTGGCGTGGCATTGCTCGGCGATCTGGTGTTCGTCGGCACGCTAGACGCCCATTTGGTGGCTCTGCATTCAAAAACTGGCGCGGTCGTGTGGGACGTGGTGGTGGCTCCTTACCAATCTGGTTACTCGATTACTGTTGCGCCGCTGGCTGTGAAAGATAAGATCGTGATCGGCGTGGCGGGCGGTGAGTATGGTGTTCGTGGCTTGCTCGACGCTTATGACGCCAAAACCGGCACGCGCGCCTGGCGATTCTGGACGGTGCCCGGCCCCGGTGATCCCGGTCATGATTCATGGAAGGGCGACAGCTGGAAAAGCGGTTCTGCCGCGACCTGGGTCACCGGCGCGTTCGACCCCGAAACCAACCTCATCTATTGGGGCACCGGCAATCCCGGGCCAGATTGGAACGGCGACGTTCGCGTGGGTGACAACCTTTATTCCGATTGCATCATCGCCCTCGACGCTGACAGCGGCGAGCTGAAATGGTACTTCCAGTTCACTCCGCACGATGTGCACGATTGGGACGCGACCCAGGTGCCGTTGCTGATCGACGGCGAGGTGCGGGGACAGAAGCGCAAGCTAGTTGTGTTTCCCAACCGCAATGCATTCTATTATGTTTTGGACCGCACCAGTGGCCAGTTCCTGCTGGGCAAACCCTACGCCAAGCAAACCTGGGCCAAGGGCCTGGACGACAGCGGCAAACCGATTCGCCTTCCTGGAACCTTTCCCACAGTGGAAGGGACCAAGGTTTGGCCGTCGGTGGCGGGGGCGAATAACTGGTATAGCCCAACGTACAGTCCACGCACTGGGTTGCTATACATCGCAGTGCGCGAGGCCGGGTCACTCTACTTTTTTGGTGAAGCGGAGTATAAAGAGGGCGACCGGTTTGACGGCGGCGGCTTCCGTAGTATTCCAGGGGAAGAGGAGTGGGGTGCGGTGCGCGCCTACGATCCCGCGACTGGCAGAGTGGCGTGGGAACATCGTTTGTTCTCCCCGCCTTATGCCGGATTGCTCTCCACCGGTGGCGGACTCGTATTTGGGGCAACCAATGAAGGCCAGTTCTACGCGCTTTCGGCGACGACCGGGAAGATGTTGTGGCGCTTCCAGTGCGGCGGCAACTTGATTCGCTCGAATCCGATGAGCTTTTTGAGTGAAGGGAAGCAATTTGTGGCAATGACGATGGGGAATGCGCTGTATGTTTTTGGTATGGATTAGACTGAAATCACCGCGTTTTTAAATTGCCCTTGACACACCCGACCCTCTGACGCCATAATTCTCCAATAGGCGAATAAAAGGCGAAAACGTGGCGCAAGTACAAACCCTTTCCTCTCTTCCTTTTGCT
Source organism: Acidobacteriota bacterium (assembly GCA_025350695.1). Taxonomy (GTDB): domain Bacteria; phylum Acidobacteriota; class Terriglobia; order Bryobacterales; family Bryobacteraceae; genus JANXSF01. Next base: position 20,164 of record JANXXI010000295.1, on the reverse strand, counting down.
CCTCAGAGCAGAGGTGTTTCAGATCTTTCGAACGGCTTATCCGCGATCCCGCGGGGGGGCATTACCGAGATTTTGGGCCATTCCACATCGGGCCGAACTTCGGTTGCTCAAAGCATGTTGGCTACGGCGACGCGCGGTGGTGAAGTCTGCGCGGTGATTGATACTTCCGATGCTTTCGATCCCGCCTCTGCCCTCAAATGCGGGGCGGATTTAGGGAAACTGCTGTGGATTCAATGCGGTCATCGTCTGGAAACAGCTTTGAAATCGGCTGACATGATCCTGCACAGCGGCGGATTTGGGTTGGTTCTTCTGGATCTGTGTGACGTTGCTCCGGTCGCCTTCGAGCGGGTTCCCACATCGTGTTGGTACCGGTTTCGGTTGGCGGTGGAGCCCACTCCCACTGTGCTGCTGATTCTGGCCAGGCAGTCGATCGCCAGATCATGCGCGGTGCGGCAGTTTGATTTACAGCATGAATTAGTACATTGGGGCGGGACCGCGCCGTTTCAGACAATTGACCGGTTGGACACGCGGGCCACGACGCGCAAACCGCCACAAGGCTCGGATGTAAAACTTCATGTTTTCGCCAATACTTTCACTGCAATCTAAGGGACCGGACGGCAAGCTGTTCGCTTGTTTGTTTGGCGACTCGCCCAACCTGGAAGCCTTGGCCAAACAGTTTTCGCCGTTGGTGGAAAAGCTCGATTCCACGACGGTAGTTTTCTCTATCGGTGGCCTCGAACGTTTGATTGGCGATACCGAGGAAATAGCCTCGGAGATTTGCCGGCGCGGGCAGAAAATGGGATTGGTCGCGAATCTGGCTATTGCCGCCAACCCTGAGACGGCGGCGCTGGCGGCAAGAAATCTAACTGGCGTGACGCTGATTCGGCCGGGCAGGGAATTAGAAGGCCTGGCGCAATTGCCCGTAGAGGTGCTTCCTGCCTCGCCGGAAATGTTGCTGACTTTTGAGCGTTGGGGGATTCATTCCCTTGCTGATCTGGCGGCGCTGCCTGAACTGGGAATAGTGGAAAGGCTAGGCCAGGAAGGGCTGCAATTGCGGAGGCTGGCCGTTGGGCAGAGCGATTCGCACCTGAAAATCGCACCTGATCCAACCGAGTATATAGCGCGGCAGGAACTGGAGTATCCGGTAAAACTGCTGGAGCCTGTGTTCTTCATCTTGTCCAGTCAGTTACGTGATTTGACGGAGCGTTTAAGGCGCGACGGGCAGGCCGCCGGACGGATTGCATTGTACTTTCAACTGGAGGGCGGCGGCGAGTTTAGGCGCGCGCTGGAATTACCTTTCGCCATGCGCGACCCGTTGGCGTTGCTCAAGCAGGTCCAGCTTTCTCTTGAGGCTCATCCGCCGGAAGGGGCCACGGTATCGGTTGAAGTGAAGTTGGATCCGGTGGATCCGCGGAGCGTGCAGGGCGGGTTGTTTGCTCCACCTGCGCCCGATCCGGAAAAGCTTCACACGTTAATTTCGCGGCTGCATGCGTTGGCCGGCAAAGATCATGTTGGCACTCCGGAAGTGCTCGATACCTACCGGCCCGATGCTTATCGCTTTCGTCCCTGCGCCCTCGAATCGTTTCGTCCGGAACAATCTCTGCCCGCGGGCATGCAGTTAGCCATACGTTACATCCGACCGCCTGCCGAAGCGCGCGTGGTTATGCTGCAAGGCGTGTTGCGGCGAATTCGTTCCCGGCCGGTGAGCGGAGAGGTTATCCATTCAGCCGGGCCGTGGCGAAGTTCCGGAGAATGGTGGGCGAAGACCGCCTGGAACCGTGACGAATGGGATGTGATGGTTGAAGACCGCAGTATTCACCGCATCTACCGCGCCGGCAAGCTTTGGTTCGTGGAAGGAACTTACGACTGATGTATGTGGAGTTGCGTGCGCGATCCGCGTTTAGCTTTCTTGAAGGTGCGTCGACGCCGGAGGATTTGGTGGACGAATGCGTCCGATTGGGCATTGGCGCCATGGCGCTGGTCGATACGGATAATTTGAGTGGCGCGCCGCGGTTCTACATGGCTGCGAAAAAGGTGGGCATTCGGCCGCATATCGGAGCAGAAGTAAGCGCTGCGTGCGGCGGCCGTTATTCCCTGCTGGTCGAAAGCCGATTGGGCTACCAGAATCTCTGCCGGTTGATTACGTCGATGAAGTTGCGATCCAAGAAAGGCGAGGCGAAGGCCAGCGAAGAGGAGTTACGGCAATATGCGCCCGGCCTGATTTGCCTTGCCGATGGTACGCAACCGGTTAAGAAGCTGGTGGATATCTATGGGAAGGGAAATGTGTTCGCCGAACTGCAGCGGCATTTGGATCGCAGCGAAGAGGTTCACAGCCAACGAGTGCAATTTCTGGCCGGGAAGTGGGGCCTGCCGTTGATCGCCACCAATGGCGTGCGCTACGCCCAGCCGCCGAACCGCCGGTTGATGGATGTGATGACCTGCGTTCGCCACGGCGCAACCATCATGAAAGCGGGGCGGCTGTTGGAGCGCAATGCGGAGCGGTATTTGAAACCAGACGCAGCCATGCGGCGGTTGTTCGCTGATCAACCTTCGGCGCTGGGAAATGCGTTGGATCTTTCCGCGAGGTTGGATTTCACCCTGGGTGGGCTTGGCTATGAATTCCCGCGCTTTCCGGTGAGTCCCGGGGAAACCATGGATTCTTTGCTGCGTGCGCAGACTTTGAAAGGGGCGCACAGACGCTATGGAGATTGCAATGCTAAGGCCTATGCGCAGATTGAACGCGAGTTGAAACTGATTGAAAGGTTGAAACTGGCCGGTTATTTCCTGGTGGTTTGGGACATTGTGCAATTCTGCCGGAATAAGGGAATCCTGGCGCAGGGGCGGGGGTCGGCGGCCAACAGCACGGTCTGTTATTCGCTAGGAATCACGGCGGTGGATCCGATCAAGATGGACTTGCTGTTTGAAAGGTTTCTAAGCGAGGAGCGCGGCGAATGGCCCGATATCGATCTTGACTTACCCAGCGGTGAGGATCGCGAGAGTGTCATTCAACATGTGTACCAGCGGTATGGCAAGCTGGGCGCGGCCATGACGGCGAACATCATCACCTATCGGACGAAATCAGCTATTCGGGATGTGGGTAAGGCGCTCGATTTTGACCAGCCAACGTTGGATAAACTAAGCACTCTTTCAGCGCGGGGCGGGTGGGATACTGAGAAGGCGGAAGGGCCAGTCGAAAAAATTCCAGAACAGCCATTCCGTGCGGCAAACATCGATTTGGAAGATCCGCGCGTGGCGAACCTGCTGACTCTTTCCCGCGAGATCTTAAGTTTGCCTCGTCATTTGGGGCAGCACTCAGGTGGCATGGTGGTGTGCCAAGGGCAACTGGATTCCATTGTTCCACTGGAGCCCGCAACCATGCCGGGCCGCGTGATCGTCCAGTGGGATAAGGAAGATTGCGCCGATTTGGGAATCATCAAAGTGGATTTGCTGGGTCTTGGCATGATGGCGGTTTTGAAGGACACTATCACGCTGATTCGCGATCACTATAACGAAGAGGTTGACTTGGCGGCGCTGCCCGCCGACGACCCTTTGGTTTTCGACACGTTGTGCAAGGCCGATACCGTGGGTCTATTTCAGGTGGAGAGCCGCGCCCAGATGGCTAGCCTGCCCAAAACGCGGCCCGCCCGTTTTTACGACATTGTGGTGCAGGTGGCGATTATCCGGCCCGGTCCGATTGCCGGCAAGATGATGCATCCTTATGTTCGGCGTCGTATGGGATTGGAAGCTCCGGTATCTTTGCATCCGCTGCTGGACGGAGTGCTGGCGCGGACATTGGGCGTGCCGTTATTTCAGGAACAGTTATTGCGGATGGCAATGATCATCGCCAACTTCAGCGGCGGGGAAGCGGAGGAGTTGCGGCGGGCGATGGGCTTTAAGAGATCGGAAGAGCGTATGTCGGATATTGAGAAGCGGCTGCGCTCTGGTATGAACGAACGAAAGATCGACAGTAAGACACAGGACGTTCTGGTGAAAGCCATCACCTCCTTTGCCCTTTACGGATTTCCAGAATCGCATGCCGCCAGTTTTGCATTGATCGCCTATGCTAGCGCGTATTTGAAGTGCCACTATCTGGCTGCTTTTACTGCCGCCATTCTCAACAATCAACCAATGGGGTTCTACAGTGCCGCGACGTTGGTGAAGGACGCGCAGCGGCACGGGCTCCACTTCCTGCCGGTGGACATTGCCTGTTCTGTGTGGGATTGCTCCATTCAACTGCACAGCGGACAGAGAATGCTTCGCTTAGGATTTAATTATGTGAAGGGTCTTCAGAAAAGAGTTGCTGGGGCCATTATTAGCGAGCGCTGCAAACATCCATTTGAGAGCATTGATGATTTACGGCGGCGCGTGCCGATGCTGCTGAAATCGGATTTGAACCGGCTGGCTGACTTAGGGGCGCTAAATGAAATTGGAAATGAAAAGCGGAATCGGCGGGACGCGCTTTGGCAGTCCGAGTTAGCTTTCCGGCCTGCCGGCGAACTATTGAAAGGGGCGCATGCCGCTGAAGCTCCGTCACCGCTGAAGCCGATGGATGACACTGAGCGGCTATATGCCGACTTCCGAAATTCGGGGCTCTCGATTGGCGCCCACCCCATGCGATTTCACCGGGAGTATCTAAAAACTTTGAATGTGAGTAGCGCGGCGTGGCTTAAGAATCTGCGGGATGGCTCAAAGGTGAGAGTTGCCGGAGCGGTGATCTGCCGCCAGCAACCGGGCACGGCCAAAGGATTTATGTTCATAAGTTTGGAAGACGAGACGGGAATCGCCAACGCCATTATATCGCCGGCGCTTTTTGCCAAACTGCGCGTAACGGTAGTTTCTAATCCCTATCTGCTAGTGGATGGGATATTGCAGAACGAACGTGGTGTTACGTCGGTCAAGGCGACCAGCGTTTCGCCTTGTCCGGTGTTTCCTAATGCGAATGTAAAGTCACACGATTTTTGTTAGTACCAGCGGACGCTAAAGATCCGTTAGCCGCGTTTCCGCATCGCCAAAGCGATCCAGCTTCACACCCATGCGATCCATCAAAGACAGGTACAGGCTGCACATCTTACGATTCTCGACGCCCGCCTTGTAGAAGTCCATCGAACGGCCGGTTTTCAGGGTTCCGCCCAATCCGCCAGCCAGAACCAGCGGCAAGCGGAAGTTGTCGTGCTTGCGGCCGGCCCACATGTTGGAGAGCCACATTAAGCAGGAGTTGTCGAGCACCGAGCCTTCGCCCTCCGGCATTGCATCCAGCTTCTGCGCCAAATATGCCAATTGGCTCAGATGGAAGCTGGAAATCTGTTCATAACTACTGGAGAGATTGTCGTGCGATGCGGAATGGTGGCCGTCACGTAATTTCAGCCACGGGTAAATCATGGCCGAAAGGTCGCGGCACAATAACAGGCTGGCCACGCGGGTTTTGTCGGTCTGGAAAGCAATGGCGATGATGTCGCACATTAGCCTCGCATGTTCGCGCTGATCTTCAGGCAAACCGTTCGCCGGGCGCTCCATAGTCATCATGGCGGGGCGATTCTTCGCCTTGGCTGCGTCATCCGCCACGTCCTTGGTCTTGCGCATTCCTTCCACACGCTTTTCCACTTCGCGTACGCTGGTCAGGTACTCCTCAAGTTTGCTCTTGTCGCCGGAACTGATTTTCTTGCTTAGCGATTCAGCCCGGTCCTTGACACGATCGAGAATGCTCATGTTGCGCATATTGCCGCGATTGTCAAAAAGGTTATCGAACGCAAGAGACGGATAAACTTCGTTGGGCACCGGCGAATCAGGCGTCTGCCAAGAGATGTGCGAACTGTAGGCCAGCGAAAAATTTGTCTCGTGATAGCCCGTCATGGGCTGTTCGCAAGCCAGCACCAGACTGGACTGCGGCGTATCCTGGCCAACGCGGCTGGCCAGCATCTGATCGATGGTGATTCCCGCCTTGATGATGGCGCCCTTCTGAATGACAGCGCCAGAGAGCAGGCTGCCGGTTTGCGCCGGGTGAATGCCCTGGCCGGTGGCCGCCTTGACGAACAAGCCATCAATCACATTAATCTTTTGCTTAATCGGCTCCAGCACGGAAAGTGTCTTGCTGAGTTTCATCTCGGCACCGTTGCCCTCGGCCTTCCAATGATCCTCATTAATGCCGCAGCCCATGAACATGACGCCGAAGCGCTTGGGGAATTCGTTGCCTGTGGTGGCGGCGAACGTTGGAACGGATTCAAGCCATGGCAAAGCCATGGTAACCCCTGCGCCACGAAGAACCGTGCGTCTCGAAATACCTTTGGTGTTCTTGGTTGGGTTCGTCATTTCCTAATTCCCCTTCGTTCGATTCTGTGCAAGTTTCAAAGCAGACTCCGGTCCCCGCTTGTTAAGGAACTGCGGACTGGTTACAATCGTTTCCACCAGCGTTCCCATTCTATAACGATCAGCGGTTAATTGGGCTACCATGCGGTCGATGAGCGGTTCGTCGGAAATCAATAATGACCGGCTGAGCGAGTAGGACAACATCTTCCGGCTGACGTTGTCCAGGAAATCGCTTTCACGATGTTCGTGAATGTATTTTTGTACAGCTTCAAGACCGGAGCCTTGGCCGCCTCCCCGTGGGAATTCCGCGCTGGTATCGATCGCGCGTCCGGCCAGGTCTTTGGTTCGAGTTTCACCGATGGGGCCGTAGTTTTCAAACACAAGACCGAACGAATCGAAACGAGCATGACAACCTGCGCAGGCCGCATTTTCGCGATGCTTGGCCAGCGCTTCTCGAAGTGTCATTTCAGACTTGGCTTCGTCTTGCGGCAATTCGGGAACCGATGGCGGAGGGGGCGGAATCGTTTCGCCTAGAACGCGGCGGGCAACCCAATAGCCGCGCTTCACCGGACTGGTGCGCAGGCCGGGCGAGTTCTGCGTGAGGAAAGCGGACATCGGCAGCAGACCGCCCCTGCCATACTGAGTGGCATCGTCAATGCGGGTCCATTCGTCCGGTTTAGCTTTCATCTCTGGCATGCCGTAGTGCTTGGCCAATACAGGGTTGACGAAGGTGTGCCTGCCGTACAGAATGTCCAGCACGGAACCGTTGCCTCGGATCAAGTCCGTGATAAAACGCAGAGGCTCCTCGAACATGGCTTGGCGCAGTTCATTGGTGAACGTGGGGAAACGAGTGCGGTCGACCGAACTGATCTGTTCAAAGCGGCGGAAGTCGAACAGGTTCCCCGTGAATTCAGTAGCCAGTCCTTGCGCGCGTTCGTCCTTCAGCATGCGCCGTGCTTGAGCCACAAGCACTCTTGGATTGAGTAAGTCGCCCGCCGCTGCCCGGTTAAGAAGCTCCTGATCCGGCATGCTGGACCACAAAAAGTAACTGAGGCGGCTGGCGAGTGCGTAGCTGCTTAAAGGTGCGGAAGGACGCGTTGTGGCGCGGGCATCCGTCAGGTCCACGCGATAACAGAAATCGGGCGACATGAGCACGCTGACAATGGAATCGCGTACTGCGTCTTCATGGGAGAGTCCGCCTTTATCACGAAGTTTTCTGTAGAACGCGAGGATGTTGTCATGCTCTAGCTTTGTGATTGGCCGCCGATAGGCGCGTGCGGCGAATTTCGTTAACGCTTCCAACTGAAACGGTTCAGCTTTGGCGCGCATCTGTTCCACCGCGCGGATGGCTTTGTTCACTCTTTGGAAATGATCCATACTGGCGCGCGCGCCGATGGGGTTATCGCTGGCCTCAGCCTTGGCGACATACTCATCCCGGATCTTAAATATGATTTCCTCGGCGTTGATCGGCTTATCGGCAGGACGCGCCCGGCCAGATTCACGACCCAGCCCCAGGACTTCGCCACTTTGGTTGAAATAATATTGCGTGTAAGTGCGCATCGTGTAATCACCGATGAAGTCGAACTCATCCCAAAGGCGGTTCAATTCCTTGATGCCTTTGTCGTCCAGAATTAGTTCCATCAAAGGGTTGTCATCACGGAAATAACCCATCACGTTGTGATAGCCGGCGCTAAGATATCGGCCCTTGTCTTGCGAATCGTCGGGGAAGAAACGACCGCGTTCCCGCACATAAAAGTGATCCGGGAAAACATTAGCCAGACGAGCGAACGCCGCTTCATATTGGGGTCGCTGACCCGTGGGTACGACCAAATCCGGGTCGCCAATGCGCGCCTTCAAGTGCAAAGCGGCCCATCGTACAGCCGACTCCTGACCCAGGCCTGGATAACGCGGAATAGTGGGAACCGTAAGCGGTGGATCGGTTTCCATCACAAGCGTGGAGGGGTCGAAGTTGCGTCGGTGCGTCGCATACTGGAAGTGCTTCCAGTTAATTAGTGGCGGCGAATAGGCGCTAAGCCCCTTCACCACGGGCGCGGTAAACTGCATCGAAGTGTGTTGCCGGACGCGGTCGGCAAAATCCCGCATTTCGACACATTTGGCGTGTAGTTCTTCAGGCTGGCTTTCAGCCGGCGGCGAGAGAGCCCGCCACATCCCTTGCAGCTTGGCTATCGGCCCTACCACGTCTTTCTGCTCCTCCAGAATTGCCCAAATCATTGGCAGGTATTTAGCGCTGATTTTGGCCTCCGTGGCAATGGAGGCAAGTGTTGCGGCGGGCTTCTTCAGAGCCACGCGATGTTTGTAACGCCAAGCAGCTTGGAAGTAATCGGCATAGTCGGTTGGTTGGCGCGCGTAGAAATTGACGATGCGCATGATGGCGTACTTTTCACGGTCAGTCTCCACCAGCATTAGGTTTGGAGAAAAATCGATGCCGTCCTGCGTTAGTACCATGTGATTGGCGACTTCTCGCGCTGCTTGTAAATACTTATTGAGCAAAGCGGGCGACATAGTAAGCGATTCGCCGGAATTGTCGAAGCCCGAAGGGTTCGCCGGATCGACCGGGAATTCACGAGTGGGGCGAATATCGACGCCAGTTAGATCGCGAATCGTGTAATTGTATTCGGAGTTGCTAAGGCGGCGGACCAATACCGGCCCAGGATCCCCAGCGTTCTTGCGTGCTTCTTCGTTCCGGACCGCTGTAATCCAATCGTTGACTTGCTTGACCGTTTCCACCGGGGGTTGGGGCAACTGCTTTGGGGGCATTTCCTTAGCCGTTAGCTTCTCATGCACGAGAGCCCAGCGTGGGTAGTCACGAGCGACCGATTCAATGGACGTGTAAGGCTTGAGGTCAAACTGCGCGGCGGGCATTTCTCCGCTGTGGCATCCCATGCAGTACTTCGTTAGGAACGGGCGTACCGTTTGCTGGAACTGACGCTCGAGAACCGGATTAGCGGCCTGGGCGACGACGCTTGTCAGTAGATAAAATACGGAGAACGATCGAAATTGCATTCGGACTTCCATCATATCTAATAAGAGCCCGCTGGAGCCGCTTCGGTTACTTGTCTGTGCAATTGATTTTAGACAAGTTAGGAGTTCGGCTCCATCTGTGCGCGGATTGGTCGATGGCCATGCGAAAGGTAATCGACGGTGGGCGGATTAGGCGGCCGCTCCCATCGTCTTGCCGGCTTCAGGCCGCATCAACTCCTCCGCTCTAAACCAGTCCACCTCGGGTGTACCTTCAGGACAGCCTCGTTCTTGCCAAAGAGCATGAGCAAGTGCGGTAACCTGCTCGTGTATTGTGTCATTTTCATTGGATTGCTCTGGGGGTTCCAGAGTCAAGGCTCGTTTCGTTGCATGGTTTGCCATAAGTAACTTTCCTCGTCTAACGTCTGTATTGCTGTAGCGCCGCAGTCGTGTGAACTGACGCTGTGGCAATCTGAACTTTACTTCATGAATGGCAAACGCGCTAGTCCTCAAAGGTAGGTTCATCGAAGCGATGATGTGGATGCATTAGCGACTTGTTTGCGGGGAGTCTCTTTTTAAGGGCCAAAAATCATTAAGCTGGCGCAACCGTAACAGCGAAGTTCCGGCCGCCACCGAAACTGCTTCCCATGTACGCTAATCGGAGAAACAATCACTTGCCGACCAAATACTTCGCCCCCTAATCCAAGTGCCCCGATACAAATTCAATTTTGCGACGGCACGGATTTACAGCCGTAAATTATCTCTGAATCTCAAATGCAGAAAGTTTCCTTGAAATGCAACACTTGCGCTTGATCATCTACTGCAATATAATCTCCGCGATGTTTACTGTGCATAGTATCCGCCTCTCCAGGATGCAGTGAGTCTGTCGTTCTGCTCGGTTGTAACCTGAACTCGGATCTTTCTGTATTTTCCTTCATTGCCGGCTGAGGAAGGGCTGTAACCCACAACATATTAGTTGCGGATTGCTTCACCTATTGTCCGCACGGTTTCATCCAGGGTTGCTAGTTTAGCTGGATAGAACCATCCACCCGTTTCCTTCGAAATTCGCCTCAGACTGCGATTTTCAAAGCCAGACCCAAAAGCTGTAGTCATTCCGATAGAGAATACAACCACTCCAGCTTCTTGAAGATATGACTTCAGTTCCGTTTCGTTATAGCGGCTGAAGTTATCCTCCCCATCAGAGATAATGATCAGGGCCTTTCTCAAATTTTTCGCATGCCTCATTTGCTGGGCCGACATCAGCAGCCCATCATACATAGCAGTCCAACCGCGTGCTCCCACGGAGTTGAGAGCATGTCGAAATATTTCCGCACTCTCCGTTAAGTTGCACACAACCCTTGGAAAATCATTGAATTGAACCAGTTGATATTCATCGCCAGGCATGGCTACATCAAGGAAGCCAGAAAAAGCTTGGCGCGCTAATGGTAGTTTGGTAACCATACTCTTGCTGGCGTCAAGGACCATTCCGTAAGACACAGGGGCGTCATCCTGGGTAACGACTTGGATCGTTTGCTCAATGCCATCCTCGAAGATTCGAAACCTGTCCTTGGTCAAACCTTTGCTGGGAGCGCCCAACGGGTCGTACACCGTTACTGGCACCAAGACCAATTGCGAAGTAGCTCTGATAATACCGTTCCTTCCCGTGCCGGGTGACGAAGGCATCCTCTGGCGTGTGGTGCTCGTTTGAGCACCGGCGTCGATTGCGCCCATAACCAGGAACAACCCCAAGACAAAAAACGACATTGATCTCTATCTAATCGGTGGCGGAGGCTATTATCGGCGTACGGTTGAATTCACCGAGCCATCCTCGGCAATAGCAACGGGGTTCGACCCCTTCTACGGCGCCTTTTTCCCTGTCGAGGTTCCTACCACTAGGGTTTTGGGCTCATTTAGTCAGAACAAGGCTGGAGTTAATGGGGGCATGGGTTTGTCTGTTCGTTTGGGCGAAGACAAGCGATCCTCCTTTTACGCCGAAGCAAGGTACCACTACATATACACAAATCCAATCAGAACCTCTATGATTCCAATCACATTCGGTTTCAGATGGTAGGTTAGTCCCTTCGAAACGCCAGAATTGGGCGGGCGTTCCGCCCAATTCCTGGTTAATTGCCCGCTAATTGGCCCAAGGTAAACGTAAATAGCGAAGTTCCGGCCGCAACCGAAACATACTGCTTCCCGTTGACACTAAACGTAATCGGAGAAGCGATTACTTGCCCACCCAAATACTTCGACCACAGTAGTTTTCCGGTCTTCGCATCCAACGCAAAAAAGTGCCCTTCCCGATTCCCGGAAAACAGTAAGTCGCTCGCCGTCGTCAGCAGTCCGCTTTCACTCATATCCCGCATCGGATAATCCCACACCCGCTTACCCGTGGCCGCATCGAGTGCCCGCACCGCCGCATAACCATGCTCTTTGCCACGCGTCAGAATCGCCTCGCGATTGGTCGGGGGCGTCGGAGCCTTCACGCCACCACCAGCGAACCACTTCCCCTGCTCATACGCTTGATCCCACGCAAAGTACGTGCCATGGTAATCGTCCCAAGCCGTCACATAAAATAAGCCGGTTCGAGGGCTGAACGATGGAGCATACCAGTTGGTGCCGCCTTGCACTCCGGGCCAGATTTGCGAACCTTGCCGGTTGGGTTCTTTACCTGGAATCTTCAACGGCCGTCCTCTATCATCCAACCCTGAAGCCCAAGTCTGCTTCACGAATTCTTTTCCGGACAAAAACTCGCCGGTCGCCCGATCAAGAGTATAGAAAAATCCGTTACGATTCGCCCACAGCATGGTCTTCCGTAGCCTTCCGCGCACAGTCACATCAGCCAGCACCGGCACCTGCACCGCATCCCAATCCCATCCATCGTGAGGCGTAAATTGAAAGTGCCACTTTAGCTTGCCAGTGTCCGCATCCAGCGCCACTACGCTATCGGTATACAAGTTGTCTCCAGGCCTCGCCGTGGGATTCCAATCAGGTCCAGGATTCCCCGTCCCCCAATAGGTCAGGTTCAATTCCGGATCGTAGGATCCTGTCACCCAAATCGACCCGCCGCCATGTTTCCAGGAATCGCCGCCCCAAGTTTCGTTCCCCGGTTCGCCCGGCTCTGGAATCACCTTGAAGCGCCACAGCTCCTTACCCGTCTTCGCGTCATAGGCAGCAATAAATCCACGAATACCCAGTTCCCCGCCAGCCACTCCGACAATCACTTTGTCCTTCAGCACCAGCGGCGCATGCGTTAGCGAATAGCCCTGTTTATAGTCGAATACTTGCACCTCCCACTTCTTTCGACCAGTTTTAGCGTCCAATGCCAACAGTTTTGCGTCATGAGTGCCATGGAAAATCACGCCATCTAAAATCGCCACCCCACGATTCACTTTTCCGCAGCAAGGATAAGTTACATCGGGTAACTTGTGCTCGTACTTCCAGAACAGCCGCCCGTTAGTTGGGTCCAGCGCAATCACGTTATTCGGCGCCTCAGTTAAATACATCACGCCGTCAACCACCAGTGGTGTGGTTTCAAACTTCTCTAGCGAGCGGGCCTGAAACACCCAATCAATCCCCAACCTCTTCACGTTGCCGGCGTTGATCTGACTCAGTCCGCTGTAATGGTGGCTGGCATAGCCGCCGTTATAAGTTAGCCAGTTCCGCGGCTCTCGAGCCGCCTCAAGCAGACGTGTGTAATTCACTTGCCCGCAAGCCGCGCAAGCGTACACCACGAGAAGGAGAACCTGTTTCATCGAACACCCCGCGCCACCAAATAGGCCAACAAATCATCGATCTCCGTCGCACTCAACTTGTCTTTAGTAGATGGCATTGGCGAAGTTCGATCCATCTCAAAACTAGCCAACTGGGACCTAAGCACGGAACGCAAATTCCCACCCCCATCCCGATACTGAATCGAATAAGTGTCCTCGTTCAATCGCAGTCCGGCCAGCGACCTGCCATCCCGCGTCTTTGCCTTGAATCGCCACCACTGCGATGGAACATCGGCCTGCGGATTCATAATCGACTCGCGAATCTCCGCCACCGTTCGCCTTGTTCCAATGCCATCCAGGTCCGGAGCGGAAGCGTCATGGCAAGCCGCGCATTTTTGCGCCGCAAAAACCTTTTCTCCCTTTGCCGCATTTCCCGCTCCACCTTGATTCCGGCGTCCAATACTCAGGGACCGAATGTACGCCACCACCTGCCAAGCAGGCCCAGGGTTCAACGGAAATGCCGGCATCACCGTACCAGGCACGCCTTTGTTGATGATTTGGAACAGCCCCTCATCCGACGAGGTCCTTTTGAAAGTGCCCGTACTCAAATCAGGACCAGCATTACCGCCGCGCCCATCGCGCCCATGGCAGGAAGCGCACTGCGATTGAAACGTTTGCTCCCCTCGGGCGATATCGGCTTCGGAATTAAATGGGTTCACTAGCGTTGAGTTGCTTTCTTGCCCCAGCGCCATCGTGATCGGTATTAGAAGAAATCCAACGCGGATATTCATAAGTTGATCTGCTGACGAATTATATCCAGCTTCGCCTCTTACTCGCCGAACATTTCTTGGCGGACTTATCCAAGGATCCGCGCTCTCTGTTGTGGAAGCTAAAGGAGCCCCAAAATGTTAATCCTCTACTTGTTGATCGTTCCACTGATTGTCCCGCTCGGTGCTGGCGCGTTCTGCTGGCTTTGCGATCGAATCGCCGAGACATTCTGTAAGGACCAGCCATCGCTTTCCAGTTTCGCCGACCATCCCTGAAGGCGTGCCACAATTTGTCCGCATTGGGGGAAGGCCTGTAGCAGGGTGCACGTTTAGTCCGCAATATCCCCGGAGGGGTCGCAAGGCCGGCCAAAGACTTCAATTTAATTCTGCATCAATGTTGGCGCTGCTCGGATTTGGAAATATATTCGGACCTGAGCAGGCCGACCGGGGGCGCCCGCGGACGAGGGTGTCCGCCTAGCGTCCGCCCTACTTCACGTTAGCAATATTTTTCGCGGCGTGAATTTCTTGCAGATTCCACACCCGCAACGGATCGCGCCGCCTACTCACAGCCGCCTCAGCGGCAGCCTTGGCCGCGCTCATCGTAGTGATGCACGGAATGCGGTACGCCACAGCCGCCCTGCGCAACGCCTTCTCATCGCTAAATGAATGGCTGCCCGTTGTGGTGTAGATGGCCAACTGCACCTGCCCACCTTTCAGCAAATCCACGGCGTTCGGTCGACCCTCGTTCACCTTGAACACGGTCTTCACTTTCAAACCAGCCCCGGTCAAGGCCGAAGCTGTGCCGCGCGTCGCTGCCAGTTCAAACCCAAGGTTCGAGAACTTGCGGGCGATCTCCACCGCCTCATGCTTATCCTTTTCATTGACGCTGATGAAGACCATTCCCTTATCGGGCAGCGGCGAGCCGGCGCTCCGTTGCGCCTTCGAAAACGCTTCGCCAAAGTTGTCGCCCACGCCCATTACTTCACCGGTTGACCGCATCTCCGGGCCTAGCACCGGATCCACGCCGATGAACTTATTGAAGGGGAACACCGGGGACTTCACGAAATATTGGGGCACCGGAAGCACGCCTGAAATCTGCCCGCCGGTTAGATGCGCAAAATCCTTTAGCTTCTTGCCCAACATCAAGCCCACGGCTATCTTCGGCAGCGGCACACCCGTGGCCTTGCTGACGTAAGGCACCGTTCGGGATGCGCGTGGATTTACTTCCAACACATAAACCTTGCCATCCTTGATCGCGTACTGCACGTTCATCAATCCAATCACGTTCAAAGCCAACGCCAGCTTCACCGAGTATTCCTCGATGGTCTTGCGCACATCCTCTTTAAGCGAATACGGAGGCAGCACGCAGGAGCTATCGCCGGAATGGACGCCAGCCTCTTCAATGTGCTCCATGATGCCGGCGATCAGTACGTCCGTGCCATCGCATAGGCAATCGACATCAACTTCCACGGCCTCTTGCAGGAATCTATCGATCAGAACCGGTCGATCCTGCGAGAACACCACGGCTTCGCGCATATAGCGGTCCACGGTAGCTTCTTCGTAAGCGATCACCATGGCGCGCCCGCCCAGCACGTAGCTGGGGCGCACTAGCACTGGATAGCCCAGGTGGCGCGCCACTGCGCAGGCTTCCTCCACGCTTGTGGCCGTGCCATTTTCAGGGGAGGGAATCCCCAAATCGTCAAGCAACTTGCCGAAGCGCTTGCGATCCTCCGCCAAGTCGATATTTTCCGGATCGGTTCCGATGATCGGCACGCCTTGCGCTTTCAATGGCAGTGCGAGGTTCAACGGCGTCTGTCCGCCGAACTGCACGATTACGCCATCAGGCTTTTCCACGTCGCAAATGTTGAGCACTTCCTCAAGCGTTAAGGGCTCGAAGTAGAGACGGTCGGAAGTATCGTAGTCGGTTGAAACCGTTTCAGGATTGCAGTTGACCATGATCGATTCATGATCGAAATCCTTCAACGCATAAGCCGCGTGGCAGCAGCAATAATCAAACTCAATGCCTTGTCCAATGCGATTGGGACCGCTTCCCAGAATAATCACTTTCTTGCGATCGGAGACGTTGGCCTCGCATTCCGATTCGTAACTTGAGTACAGATACGGGGTGAAGCTTTCAAATTCCGCGGCGCATGTATCCACCCGGCTGAAGACGGCCGTTACGCCTAATTCCTTGCGACGGGCGCGAACCGCGAGCGGATCCACTTTCCACAAACGCGCCATCGTTGTGTCGGCTAAGCCGCGCCGTTTGGCTTCGCGCATGGTTTCGCTATCAATGCCATCAATGCCGCGTATGCCAACTTCGGCGGTTAATTTACCCTGCTCCTGCAACTGTTTCAGGAACCACGGGTCTACCTTACAATGTTCATGGATGTCTTCGATGGACCAACCTTGCTCCAACGCGAAAATGATGTAACTTAACCGATCGGGCGTGGGAGTAATCAATTTCTGTGGAATCAGATCCACATCCATGGCGTCAACCTTGGTGGCCGATTTGCCGGTTTCAAGGCTGCGGATTCCTTTACCAAGCGCTTCCTGGAATGTTCGGCCAATGGCCATTACTTCGCCAACCGACTTCATCTGCGTGCCCAGAGTTGGATCGGACCCAGGGAACTTTTCAAACTGCCAGCGAGGGATTTTCACCACTACGTAATCGATGGTGGGCTCAAAACAGGCCGGCGTCAGCCGCGTAATATCGTTGGGTATTTCATCTAGGCGGTAACCCACTGCCAGCTTCGCGGCAATTTTGGCAATGGGGAATCCAGTAGCCTTCGAGGCCAGCGCCGAAGACCGCGACACACGCGGATTCATCTCCACCACAACCATGCGGCCGTCCTGCGGATTGATGGCAAACTGCACGTTAGATCCGCCCGTATCCACGCCGATTTCCCGCAGGCAAGCAAGGGCGCCATCGCGCATCATCTGATATTCGCGATCGCTTAAAGTTTGGGCGGGTGCAACCGTTATGGAGTCGCCGGTGTGAACACCCATTGGGTCGAAATTTTCGATAGAGCAAACAATGATGCAGTTGTCGGCTTGATCGCGCATCACTTCAAGCTCGAACTCTTTCCAGCCAAGCACGCTCTCTTCAATCAGGACTTCTTTAACGGGGGAAAGGTCCAGTCCGCGGGTCAGAATCGCTTCCAGGTCTTCGCGATTGTAGGCAATACCGCCACCGCTGCCGCCCATGGTGAAACTGGCGCGCAGGATTAATGGGTAGCCAACTTTTTCGGCAAATTTCAAACCCCCGGGAATGCTGTTGACCAACTGCGATTGCGGTGTTTCCAGGCCGATCTTGGCCATTGCGTCTTTGAACAGCAGACGATCTTCGGCCTTCTTGATGGCATCGATCTTGGCTCCGATCAACTCGACGCCGTACTTGTCTAAGATGCCTGCCTCGGCAAGCTCAATGGAAAGATTCAGGCCTGTCTGGCCGCCAACGGTGGAGAGCAGCGCGTCGGGCCGTTCGCGCTCAATGATCTTCTCAAGATAATCGCGATGCAGCGGTTCGACGTAAGTGCGGTCCGCTAAATTCGGATCGGTCATGATGGTGGCGGGATTGGAATTCACCAACACCACTTCAAAGCCGTCCTCCTTCAGCGCCTTGCAGGCTTGCGTTCCGGAATAGTCGAATTCACAGGCTTGGCCGATTATGATCGGACCGGAACCAATGATCATGATACGGTGGATGTCGTTGCGTCTTGGCATTCCGTTAGTTTGTGTACTCGCGCATCATTTTGAGGAAATCGTCGAACAGGTAAAGCGAATCATGCGGACCGGGCGCCGCCTCGGGATGGTACTGCACACAGAAGGCGGGGGCGTTTTTCAGCCGGAAACCTTCCAGGGTGTGGTCATTCAAATTCTCGTGCGTCAATTCCACGTCCCGTGATTGGAACGAATCCGGATCCACCGAGAAGCCATGATTTTGCGCCGTGATTTCAACTTTATTGGTCAAGCGATTGATCACCGGATGATTACCGCCGCGATGGCCGAATTTCAACTTAAACGTTTTCGCGCCGCAGGCCAAGGCCAGCAGTTGGTGCCCCAGGCAGATGCCGAAAATCGGCTTCTTTCCGATTAATTTCCGGATCTCCGAGGCCTGTGCCGTCAGCGGTTCAGGATCGCCCGGACCATTAGACAGAAAGATGCCGTCTGGTTTCAAGGCCAACACATCGTCAGCTCGGGTCAGGGATGGAACGACGGTAACGCGGCAGCCGCAGGAAACGAGCCGGCGTAGAATATTGCGCTTGATGCCGTAATCGTAAGCCACCACATGCAGCGGTTTTTCGCCATCCTTCAGTGCTGTCACATGAGCGAGGATTTCTGAAGGTGAGCATTGATCCACGCCCTTCGACCACTCATAGTTGTGCGTTGTGGAAACACGCGTGGCCAAGTCAAGTCCGGCCATGGAAGGAATCGACCTGGCTCGATCGACCAACATGTCAGCGCTGGTTTCCACGGTAGAAAGCACACCGCGCATCACTCCCTTCGTTCGAAGATGGCGCACTAGTCTGCGCGTGTCAATCGAGGCTGCAATGGGAATCTTGTTCTTGGCTAGAAACTGATCCGCCGATTCGTCGGCGCGCCAGTTACTGGAGATAGGAGAAAAATCGCGAACAACCAAACCTTCAATGCATGGCTTGGCCGATTCCGAATCAGCATCGTTTGCGCCGTAGTTGCCGATTTCCGGGTAAGTGAGAACGACGATTTGACCGGTGTAGGAAGGGTCTGTGAAGATTTCCTGATAACCGGTAATGGATGTGTTGAAGACGACTTCGCCGCTTCGTTCTATGGACGCACCAAATGCCCTACCCTCGAAGATCGATCCATCTTCCAGGGCGAGGATTGCTTTGTTCAACTCGCTTGCTCCTCCGGGTGGGATTTCCATCTATTGGACCATGTTCGGGGCTGCCGGGGCAACCAAAATCATTCCAGCGCGGTGATGGGTACTTGCTTGGTTTCGTTGTCCGATTCTTTTAGCGTGATGGAAATCCCTTTGTTTTCGAGCAATTGCGCGAGATCGCCATTCAGGAACGCGCCGCCGGGAATCTCCTCGGCGAAAGCGAAAATTTTATAGGACCCTGGGACGATCCGTTCCAGCTTATAACGACCGGATGCATCGGTTGTGACAGACCGCATGAAAACCTGTGCATTTTGCTCGGCAGGTTCAGGGACCAGCATCACTGTTTTTGTCCCTTTGGCGTCACTTGTCACCGTACCCTCTAGATTTGCCGTTTTCGTACTGACAACAACGGCAATCTCGAGAGTGGCGGCTTCCGGTACGGTAATAATGGCCCCAAGTTCGACCCCCCCTTTATCCGTGATCTTCTTCACATAAGCGCCGGGAGTTGGAGACTGAAACCGCACAACATAGGATCCGGAAGGCAAATTCACAGGCTTCTCCGTCTTGCCGTCTTTTAACGGGAGAGTCGGCGTAACCGCATTCCCCAGATTCTTTTCCGATAGCATCAGGTAACCGGTAAGAGGCCTAATCTCGGCGCTATCCTCCCAAGCCACCGATGCAATCAAGTGGGATGGATCGCCGTAACCAAGCGTGATGTTTTCCAGATTGCCATTCACCTCCACTGGCATCAATCCCAGCGGAAATTGTCCTAGGTCGACACGAAGAGCGCCAAGCAGATAGGAGCCAGGAGCTATCCCGAAGAACTCAAAGCCGCCGTCCTTCATCACTGCAGCGTTCGATTGACGGGCGCCAAATCCCCTTCCCTGACGCATTGGATCTTTCGGGATCAATTGAACCTGTGCGCCGTTTTCGCCGATGGGCGTTGATCCTGAATATTTCACCGTGCCTCGAATCGAATACACCGAAGTCTTCCGCATACGGATTACCAAGTTGTCAATTTGCTGGCCGGGACCCAATTCAATTACCGACGCGGCCGTCTCTTCGGTCACGGACGGAAAGTAAGTGGGAGAATAATCTTCCTCTTGCTTCAACGGCGACTTTGCCGTGGAACCGATTTGACGCAGAACGCCGTCAATCATCACGGTTCTTGGGCGATTTGAGATGGCAACCTGCATCTGCCGGTTGAACGCGTTGGCCTGCAGCACGTAACGTCCCGGAGTTAGACCAGCAATGCGGAATTCTCCAATATCATTGGTGTTCCCGTTCCGGCCACCCGCTTGCCGGTTCCACTTTGTTCTTAATGTCGACACCACGGAAGCCTGAGTAACCGGTTCGCCATCCTCATCAAATACCTTTCCGGTGAGGACCGATTGAGGCATGGCCTTGAACTCGATTCCGGTTTTCTTGTCACCCGCCACCACCGCAATGGCTTCCCCGCCAAACTGAAACGTCTTCGATCCATATTCCTGGTTCAAGTACCCCGGCTTTTCAAGGTATATTCTGTAGCTACCAGTTTCAAC